>NZ_JAASUG010000010.1:0-104224 GCF_014322885.1 Listeria grandensis
TCCTGTGATTCTTACCCGAAAACATTGCTGTCTTCTTGGTTTTATCTTTGTTTCTGTTCAGTTTTCAAAGGTCATTTCCGCGTTGCTATCACTCAAGTTGTTTTGTTTTTGCGACTTTTAAATCATACCATTCAAGCACTTATCTGTCAACAATTTTAAATAATTTATTTTGTGATATTTTTCTGTGTAAAAACGTTGAATTAGTAGCGCCGAGAACTAATATATCAATTTATCCAAGCAATGTCAACCAAGTTATCCATATTATTTGAGTTTTTTTTCATACGGTAGTCTAATTCCGCAAAAATGTATGCGTTAAACATTGCCGTGAAGCCATTTTTCTTTTTATAAATTTTTTTGCATAAATTTTTATACTTTTATGCATCCACTAAAAAAGAAAACCACCAGATCGGCTGATATGATGGTTTTGCTGGGTGTTTTATATATTTTAAGTGTTATTCTTTGCTTGGCATTCTGGACAAACTCCATAAACTTCTAGTCGATGTTTATTTACTTCATAGCCTGTTACACTTGCGGCAAAATGTTCTACTTCGTCTAAACCGGGATAATGAAAATCTACTATCTTTCCGCATTCATTGCATATGGCATGATAATGCTCGGATGTAGAAAAATCAAATCGGCTGGATGAATCGCCATATGGTAATTCTTTAATTAGTCCTGCTTCTCGGAATACGCGTAGATTATTGTAAACTGTAGCTACACTCATATTGGGGAAGTTCCCTTCAAGCGCTCTGTAAATCTCGTCGGCGGTAGGATGGGTATCAGCATTAATTAAGAATTCAAGTATAGCATGACGTTGAGGAGTTATTCTGACTCCAGTTTTTTTCAAGACATCTATTGCTTCTCGTAAATGAGAATGAGAATTAGACACCGTCATGCACTCCTTTCTCGCTTAATTTAGATTGTACATATAACCCTATTCTACCGAACAATCGCTTGGTCTGTCAACATTAGGCGCATATTCTTTTTTTAAACAGGGTTTAGTAGCCTCGATTCAAGTCAATCGTATTTAATAATGATTCTTCTTTTTGGAACCTTCCTACATTTTCAAGCCAAATCTCAAAGCTTCTGTAGAGATATTTTGGTGAGTGCGCGGAAACGTGTGGAGTAATCGTGATATTGGGAAAAGTCCATAATACGTGATCGCTTGGCAATGGCTCTTGCGGTGTTACATCTAGATATAGATGTGCAATAGGCTGCTTTGTTGCTACCTCTAGCAAAACTTCTTCTGAAATGGCGCTGCCTCGCCCTATGTTAATGAATACTGCGCTTTTTTTCATTGTTTCGAAATGCTTGAACTTGTAAATTCCCTTTGTTTGAGGTGTCTCAGGTAAAATGGATACGACGAAATCAGCATCGGGTAGCGCTGTATGCATTTCTTCTATAGAAACAACGCGATCAAAAGGTTCCACAGAATTACCTGTGGTGTTCATACCGATCGTTTGCATTTGAAAAGCCTTGGCAAAGCGAGCAATCTGACTTCCTATCGCCCCTGTACCTGCGATAAGGATTATTTTTCCTGCCAGCTCGCTTATTTCCTTATCTCGCTCCCAGTTGTGCTTTGATTGTTTGATGGCAAAATTGGCTAGGCGTTTCACGTGGGAAAGCATGTAGGCTATTGTGAATTCCGCCATCGGGATTGCGTGAATTCCTCGAACATTCGTGACAAGAATTCCTTGTTCCTGTAGCTTTTCATGAGGAAGTTCTTCAATCCCTGCTGAGAAAACCATAAGCCAGCGCAGTGCTCGTGCCTCTTCAATAATAGCATCTGTTACGTCAGAGCCATACGTAACAAGACAGTCTATGTTCACTATTTGGGGATAAGTTACTAAGTCCTCTGTGTAATAATAATTGTGATTGGGAAATGCCTCCTGTTGCTGTTTCTTTAAATCATCTGGAATTGGCATCGTAAATAAAATTTCCAAAAAAATCACTTCACTTTCTTCGCGTGTCGTCTCTTTTATTTTAGCTTCTTTTTGTTTAGGAAACAAAGAACTTGCTTCTATTCATTGCAGTTCGTGGCTATTTCTACTAAAATGGAAGGGAAGATAGTTTAATGAAGGAGATGTATCAAAAAATGAACCATTCAGAATCGGAAAAGTTACATACGGAGGCACTCTCGCATATTGTTGGTGGTGTTAACAGCCCCTCGCGTTCTTACAAAGGTGTTGGTGGTGGTATTCCTGTAACAATGGAACGCGCGAACGGTGCTTATTTCTGGGATGTTGACGGTAATAAGTACATTGATTATTTGGCGGCTTATGGACCAATTATTACAGGGCACGCTCATCCTCATATTACGAAGGCCATTACACATGCGGCGGAAACCGGGATTTTATATGGAACGCCAACAAAGCATGAGGTTACTTTTGCGAAAATGTTGAAAGAAGCTATCCCCTCTTTAGAGAAAGTGCGTTTTACAAATTCTGGGACAGAGGCTGTGATGACGACGATTCGTGTGGCGCGAGCTTTCACTGGACGTGATAAAATTATAAAATTTGCTGGCTCTTATCATGGTCATTTTGATTTGGTGTTAGTGGAAGCTGGGTCGGGTCCTTCAACACTTGGTACACCTGATTCTGCTGGGGTTACGAAAGCTACTGCGGAGGAAGTGATCACTGTTCCTTTCAACGATATCGCGAGTTTTAAAGAGGCGTTGCGCGTTTGGGGAGATCAAGTTGCGGCCGTTTTAGTGGAACCTATTATTGGGAATTTTGGTATTGTTGGGCCTGTGGATGGCTTCCTGGAGACCGTGAATGAACTGACACACGAGGCTGGGGCGCTGGTTATTTATGATGAGGTCATCACAGCATTTCGTTTTATGTATGGAGGTGCACAAAATCTGCTAAATGTAACGCCTGATCTGACGGCACTCGGCAAAATTATTGGTGGCGGTTTGCCAATCGGGGCTTACGGTGGTCGCATTGATATTATGGAAAAAGTGGCACCGCTTGGTCCGGCGTATCAAGCTGGAACGATGGCCGGAAATCCTGCTTCCATTCAGGCTGGGATCGCTTGTTTAGAAGTCTTACAAGAAGACGGTATATACGATCGATTTGAAAAATTCGGTACAGCGCTTAAAAAGGGAATTTTAGAAGCAGCAACGCAGTACGGTATCACCATTACAGTCAATCAGATTAAAGGTGCCCTAACAGTTTACTTCACTGATCAAGAAATTGTGACGTATGCGGATGCGCAATCAACAGATGGCGAACAGTTTGGCCGGTTCTTTAAACTTATGCTAGAAGAAGGGATTATGCTAGCTCCTTCGAAATACGAAGCTTGGTTTATTACAACCGCGCACACACAGGCAGATATTGATGCTACACTCGTTGCTGTATCACGTGTTTTTGAAAAAATGGCACGATGATTTGTTTGCAAACCTGGTTTTACGGTTATAATAGGAGAAACGAGTTAGGTTTTTTTGTACTCAATTACATGAAAGAAAGGAATAACCAGCGATGAAATTCGGGGCTAGGATTCTAAAAACAGGTATTGCGATTAGTTTAGCACTTTTTATTGCGCAGCTTTGTCATTCTCCATCTCCTTCTTTAGCAGGGATTTCCGCAATTTTTGCAGTGCAACCATCGATTTACCGGTCGTATTTAGAGATTTTGCAACGAGCGCAAGGGAATGTGATTGGAGCGGCAATTGCAATCGGATTCGGACTTTATATTGGCAATGATTTCATTCTCATTGGGATTGCATCCATTCTTTGTGTGGCACTATTGATTCAATTTAAACTGGAAAACACGATTGGACTAGCACTTGTGACACTTGTCATCGTGATGGATTCGCCGAACAGTGACTTCTTGATGGTTGCTCTCACGCGATTCGGAACGATTATGCTCGGTCTTGTCGCTGCTTTTATCGTGAACTTGATCTTCCTGCCACCAAAATATGAGGTGACTTTATTCCAGTTCATTTATAGTACAAATGATGAGATTATGCGCTGGATTAAACTTAACTTGCGACACGCAGCAGATTTCCCATTGCTAAAAAAAGACATGAAATGGATGCAAAAGCAGATTACACAAATGAGTAGCTACTACGAATTGTACCGCGAAGAGCGAACGTTTTTGCGACGAACAAAGATCTCGAAATCTCGAAAAATCGCCGTCTATCGGCAAATGATTCTTTGTTCACAGAAAGGTTACGAGTTATTAAAAATACTACACCGGTATGAAAATGATTTTCTTCAATTACCTCCTGACAAACAGGAGCTCATTCGAAGGCAGATCGATTATTTGACGGATACACATGAGCAACTCTTACTCACATATATTGATAAGGTCTCTGTCGATTTGAATTATGCGGAGAAGCATTTTTCACAGGACCCGAAAGATTTGATGAAATTATTTTTGAATGAGATGGAGGAATTTGATAAGGTTGATGAGGATGTTGGCATTGATCAGTACCATTTGATGCGGATTATCGCTTGTATCTTTGCTTATCAGGAAACCGTGGATTATTTGGAAAAATTAATGCATAGCTTTAAGCTTCGTCATAATGAAGAAAATAAAATCGATATTGATGTTCATGAATCGTGATGGACAAGCAAAAAACCGAGTGGCTTCTAAGGCTGGCTCGGTTCTTTTGTTTGGGTTAAAATCGTTCTGTTCGTGATGATGGCCCCTTCATTTGCAAGACCCCAGTCGCACATTGCGCGCACAATTGGCACGAGACTTTCACCTAAATCAGTCAGACTATACTCTACTTTCGGCGGAATCTGATGATACATCTCTCTGTGCACAACGCCATCTTCTTCTAATTCTCGAAGTTGCAATGTAAGCATTCGTTGTGTTATTTCTGGCATAAGACGGCGGAATTCATTGAAACGAATTGTCTTATCCATGAGTTGAAATAAAATTTGTAGCTTCCACTTGCCTCCGATGACCGACGAGGTGACATCCGCCCCACAGGAAAAGCTTGTTTTGCGTTTTTGCATAATGACGCTCCTTTTGGCTAGTATAAAAAATGTGCCTACCTGACATAAATGTGCATACTTCCTTTTTTTATTGTACTTGGTATACTGAGGAAGTCAAACAATTAGGAGGAATTTTTCAGATGACAAAAAAACAAGAGATTTTAAACGCCTTTCATTACCGCTTTGCTTGTAAGGAATTCGATATGTCGAAAAAAATGACGGATGAGGATTTTGAGTTTATTTTAGAAACAGCGCGACTATCCCCTTCTTCTTTTGGTTTCGAACCATGGAAATTGCTTATTGTCGAAAATACAGCGTTACGCCAAGCCTTTATGCCTCACGCTTGGGGTGCCCAAACACAACTACCGACAGCGGATAAATTTGTGATCGTGTTGTCTCGCACGAAAAACGGTCTATTACCTGAATCAGACTATATTCAAAACCACCTTAAAAACGTGGCACAAATGCCTGCTGATGTAGTGCAAGGATACACGCATCATTTTCGCCATTTTTTGGAAAACGATTTTGATTTACTTGCGCATGACCGACTTGTTTTTGAATGGGCTAGTCGGCAAGCTTACTTAGCGATGGCAAACATGATGACAAGTGCTGCCGCCATTGGTATCGATTCTTGTCCGATTGAAGGTTTTGATAAACAAGCCATCGAGCAGCTCTTAATCGCCGAAAACTTGCTGGATACTGACACATTTGGTGTTTCTGCCATGCTCGCATTTGGCTATCGAAAAGATGAACCTAGTCGCCAAAAGACACGCCAATCGTTAGAAGCTCACGTCCAAACCGTTTATTAAACGGCAAAACACGCAAAACAAGATCCTAGAACGGGAGCTTGTTTTGCGTGTTTTTTGCTACAAATTTAGCGGTATTCTTTATACTTTTCATACCAAATGTCGATGTAATCTTTGGAAAATGGACCTTTTTTGTCCAGAATCCAGTGTGAAAGGACATCTACATTATGACGCAGTATACGGTCGATCGAGTCTGGGTACTTCATTTGTCGTCTATGCTGCTCGTATTCGCCCTCATCTAGCAAGTGGAAGCGCCCATCTGGAAATACTTTAATATCCAGATCATAGTCAATGTACTTGACCGCTTCTTCATCTGATGCAAAAGGCGTACCTAAGTTACAATAGTGGTATATCCCGTCTTCTCTAATCATTGAAATCACGTTAAACCAGTATTCACTATGAAAATAGCAAATGGCAGGCTCGCGAGTTACCCACTTACGCCCATCTGATTCTACTACCAAAGTGTGATCATTCCCACCGATAATAACATTTTCCGTTGATTTCAATACAACCGTTTTTTTCCAAGTACGATGAAGTGAGCCGTCGTGTTTGTAGCTTTTGATTTGAATTATTTCTTTCTCTTTAGGTAAGTACATCCAATATCCTACTTTCTTCATGTACTATCGATCTAACATCCTTTTCCATTATACCATGCAATCCGTTGCAAAAAAACTGAAAAGACACGAAAAGCTGAAAGAGACCGTTTAGCCTCGACAGAAATTGTTAGGTGGTGCAGTGAAAACCTTCTCTTGGTTTTTGCGGAGGCCACGAAATTTCCGAGAGGCTGGCTCTTGAAGCTAGATCTGAAAGCGATGATACGCCAAAAAAGGAGCATTCCCGCGTGCATGATTGCTACACTTTGACCTACCACAACACTATTCCCTATCTCTCTCTATCTTTAAACCAACAACGTCCGCCCACCATCTACAATAATCGTCTGCCCACGGATCATATCCGCCTGATCACTAACCAAAAACGAAACAGCCTTTACTAAATCTTGCGCTTCAACCATACGCCCAGCCGGAGTTTTAGCAATCGCATCCGCCAACAGCTCCTCCCGATTTGGAAAATGATCCAATGCTTCCGTCTCAATCAACCCGCCCGAAACAGCGTTCACAGAAATTCCTAGTGGTGCTAATTCTACCGCTAAATAACGCGTCAGTGATTCAACTGCTGCTTTAGAAACCCCCACTGTCGTATAATTCTCCAAATAGCGAATGGCTCCAACTGAACTCAAACTAACGATTTTGCCACCGCCTGTTTTTTGCATCCGTTTCGCCGCTTCTTGACTTGCAAAAAGTAGCGCCTTTGCATTGATATCCATCGTCCAATCCCAATGGGACTCGTTTAATTCCATAATCGGGCGCAAAACACCACTCGCAGCATTATTCACCAGCACATCTAGTCGGCCAAATGCTTCATCAATTTCTTCAAACATTGTCTTCAACTTCGCAACATCGCCGACATTCGCGCGTACGAGCACTGCCTTTTGCCCCAACGCTTCGACTTCCTTCGCCACCTCTTCTGCTTTATTTCTACTTCTAGCAAAATTAATCGCAATATCATATCCTTGTTTGGCGAGTTCTAATGCGATTTCTCGTCCAATCCCTCGACTACTTCCTGTTACTAACGCTACTTTATTCATTGTACTGTTTCCCCCTTTTGGAATGCTTGCCACATTTTTTGATATGGAACTGGAAATGCCAACTGCTCCATCTCAGCTTTTGTGACTGTTTTTAATTTTAGCTCGGATGGTTGTGCGGTAATCGCTTGCGCTACGAAAACCTCTACTTCCCAAACCAGATGTGAAAAAATATGTTTGACGTGCGTTATTGGCTCTGCGCCTAGTTCGAGTTCCAAACCATATTGTTGCAAAAAGGCAAGCTTCATCGCTTCCCGGTTTTCTAACTGATCGACCGTCGGAAATTGCCATAGATTCGCAAGTAAACCTGTATCCGACCGCTGTTCTATCACAAATTGATCGCTCCCCGTTTGCACGATCGCACTTGTTAGAAACACTTTCTTCACTTTTGTTTTTTTGATTTTGACTGGGTATTCTTCTTCTTTTCCAACTTGGTGCGCCTCGCAAAATTCTTGTAGCGGGCAAACTAGACACATCGGTTTTTTCGGTGTACAGACAAGCGCGCCGATTTCCATTAAACCTTGATTAAATTCGCCAGGTTTTTCGGGATCAATGAGGTCATACAATGCGGCTTCGAATTTTTTCCGTGTCTTCTGCTTCATAATGTCGTCATCGATTTCCAAAACACGCGAAATAACGCGCATCACGTTGCCATCGACAGCTGGTTCTGCTCTTTCATAAGCGATACTTAGAACTGCGCCCGCCGTGTAAGGACCCACGCCTTTTAAAGCAAGAATCCCTTCCAGATCACTAGGTACGACACCGTTATGTTCAGCCACAACTACCTTCATCGCGGCCTGCAAATTGCGAACCCTCGAATAGTAACCTAAGCCTTCCCATGCCTTTAAAATACGTTCCTCTGGCGCATCTGCAAAGTCCTGCATCGTTGGGAACCAGGTCATGAAACGCTCAAAATATGGCATAACTGTGTCTACTTTTGTTTGTTGTAACATGATTTCAGATACCCAAATACGATATGGATCTGTATTTTCACGCCAAGGCAATACTCTTTTATTCGCTTCATACCAGTCAATCAGCGCTGATCTGAAAGCAGCAATCTTTTCATTTTCCCACTCCATTATATGTTTACTCCTCGTTTTATGTTTATATTCTCATGGTTTTCTAATGCCTGTTTTCGGGTATTCTGTAGTATAATATAGATATGAAAAAAACTTCTCATTCTCGATTTTAAGCAACGTTACCATTATACAGAATTGAGCGGTGATTGGACAGCCAATTGCCTTTGCACAGAAGTTTTTCCACAAATCGAAAATAAAACTGTACGCTTGGTTTTATTTAAGGAGGAAGTCTCTTGGACACTGGCACACATGTTGTTATGGGAATTGCACTCGGCGCTGTAGCTACAGCGATCGACCCTGCTATTGTAGGCGGGGGCGCTGCCATTGGTATCATGACAGCCACTATTATTGGGTCACAAATACCAGACATTGATACTGTTCTTAAACTTAAAAATAATGCGGATTATATTCGTAATCACCGGGGAATCACACATTCCCTACCAGGTCTTGCGATTTGGCCGTTACTCCTTTCTGTTATTCTTTATTTAATCTTTCCAGCTGCACCGTTCTGGCATCTCTTGCTATGGACCTTCGTCGCGGTTGGGCTGCATATATTTGTCGACATTTTCAATGCGTATGGAACGCAGGCATTGAGGCCATTTAAAGATACGTGGGTCGCTTTTGGCTTTATCAACACGTTTGATATCTTTATTTTTGGTTCTCACGTTGTGGCCATCATCCTTTGGTTACTCGGGGCTCCTGCCTTGCCTACATTCTTCACGCTGTACGCGATCTTGGCACTTTATTATGTAGCAAGATTTATTACGCAGAAAGTTATTACCCACGCGGTCAAAAATCTTATTCCTGATGCAGAGGAAATCATTGTAGCTTCTACGATTCGCTTTTTCCAATGGCGCGTCGCAGTAACTACAAAAGATCATTATTATGTCGGCCGAGCTTTTAAACGTACGATCTCGATTTATGAGAAGTTCGATCGCTTGCCGGTTCCTGATAACGATATTATCCATGCAGCGATGAAAGATAAGAACTTGACGGCATTTGTATCCTTTTCCAAAGTGTATAATTGGCGTATTGAAGAAAAAATGGATGGCACCTACGTCACCTATACCGATTTAAGATATCGGAGTAACGGACACTATCCATTTGTCGCTGTTGTGAAACTCGACGACGACTTAGAAATCGTTTCTTCATACACCGGCTGGATTTTCAGCGACGAAAAACTACACAAGAAGCTACATCCAGCAACCAATTAATTTAAAAGGCCTTCTCGTTTTTTGTCTGAGAAGGCCTTTTAATATCCCTGCGTTACCTCTCTTTTCTTTCAACTAAGTGAAGCGAGGCCCCGTGTTGCTTAATCTGTTTGGATACATAGTCGTTTGCATATTCAACGCCGCGGTACGGATAACCTGCTTTTGCATACGTTGCTTCAAAATCAGTCCATAACATCTCGACCCACCATAACGCCTCATCTTCCGTTAAATTAGGGTTTATTTCTAGTAATTCTTGTTTTAATTTCTCAAAATAAGTTTGCATTAGTCTTGCTCCTCTTCGAAATCTAATTCATGTTCACGCATATAGTCTTGAATAGTATCATAGGAAAACCCTTTTTGCAATAGGGATGTGATCGTTTTTTGACGACATTTGGCTGGACCTAGTCGACGATTCCGTTGCAATAGTTTGCCTAGTTGTTCGCCTAATACATCTTGTTCCTGTTCTTCTGAGAAATCTTCGAGCGCAATACTGCTTGCTTCTTTTGCAAGATCTGTTGTATAGCCTTTTTGGATGAGCTCCGTTATCAGTTTTTGCTGCAATTGGCGCTTGGCAGATTTGCGGCTACGGTTGACAATTTTGGTAGCTAGCTTCACGGCATTTTCTAGTTGCGTATCCTCTTTAAAATCGACCAGCGCCTCTTCAATATACTCGCGGGTGATACCTTTCGTTACGAGTTCCCTCTCGATTTGGCGGGGACCCTTAGAAGTCGTGTTAACCTGCGTGCGGACGTATAGATGCGCAAATTCGAGATCATTGATATATTTCATTTCGGCTAAGCGTTGGATGACAAGGCTGATTTCGTCTGGCTCCATCTCTGCTTTCGCGAGATGCGTGCGAATTTCTTTTTCGGAGCGTACGCGGTGGGCTAAATATTGGATGGCTTTATTCAATCCACGACGTATTGCGTCTTCTTCTTGTATTTCGGCAAGCTCGGCCTCGTTTAATTCTCGATCTTTAAACAGCTGGTATTTTGTTAGCACGACCTCGTCTACGCTGAATAAATATTTACCGGCAACAAAGATGTTATATCGTTCTTTATTTTTTTGTTGTTGCGAAATGGATGTTATTTTCATCATTATCGCCTCCTCTTCTCTACTCTTATCATACGCAAAAAACCGTTTTAAAGCTATCTAAAAGGGAAAAGTAATATAAATCTAATACGTCAGGAGTGATACAAAAATGAATATTTTAATGACAGGTGGTACTGGTTTTGTAGGCAGTCACCTTATGGCGGCGCTTTTGGGTAAGGGCCACACTATTTATTGTTTAACGCGTCAAGACAAGGAAGATACGACTGGCGTGCATTATTTAAAATGGTTAGATGGTTCTGTTCCTCATTTGGATGGGGTTGCTATTGATATATGTGTGAATCTTGCGGGTGCTGGTATTGCGGATAAACGGTGGACTGCTCAACGTAAGCAATTAATTTTAGATAGTCGTGTCGATGCGACCACAGAATTTGTGAAAATCATTCATAATCTGCATCCGAAGCCACGCCTTTTGATTAACGCGAGCGCCATTGGGGTTTATCCTACATCTCAGACCACTTTTTTCTTGGATACAGAAGAACATGCTGCGGCTGACAATTTTCTCGCGGAAACGGTTATTTCATGGGAAAAGGCAGCGCGGGCAGCGGGAATTCGGACGGTGTTTACGCGCTTTGGCTTAATTCTTGGGAAAGACGGCGGGTCCTTGCCACTACTTACGAAACAGTTTGCTTTTTTGATTGGTGGGCCGCTTGGCGATGGGAATCAGTGGTACTCATGGATTCATATTGACGATGTGATCGCCGTGCTGTTGTTCGTTATGGATCACGAAAATATCGAGGGTGCAGTGAACGTAACAGCTCCGCATCCCGTACAGCAGAAAAAGTTCGCCGAGTTACTTGGTCAGGCAATGAATCGACCTGCAAAAGTAGCGACACCAAAGACGATCGTCCGTTTGGCAATGGGAGAACGCGCGATCCTGCTTTTAGAAGGTCAACGTGCCTACCCGCAAAAGTTACTCAATCAAAACTTTGCGTTTGCATTCCCTAAAATCGAGGATGCACTGGCAGATTTAATACGTGACTCATAAAATAAGCGCTTGGGACCTGTCTTAATTCAGATCCTAAGCGCTTATTTTTTATTTTATTTCTTCTAAAACCGGTTCTGGTTCTTCTGGAATATCCTCTACAATTTGTGTTCTGGATAGTGGTCGTTTTTTGCCAACAAGCGCCATCAGCTGTAGCATCGTAAAGGCGATTGAGCTTCTTTTGCGGAAGGCAACGAATTTTTGAATCCAAGTAGTGACGTACTTAGATTTATAGTTGCGTAAGCCCTGGAAGCCGTAGAAACCTTGACTGTAGCGGTAAACGAGGCCAGCTAAACGTTCTCCTAAAAAGGCAAACTGGGAAGCTCCAACGTTTGAAAGTGGCGCCATCCCGGCGTTGAAAATTTGGAAACCTTCTTCCTGCCCTTTTTGGAAGAGATTAATAAATAGGAAATCCATGATTCCGCTTGGCGCATCTTTGCCATAGCGCATTAAGTCGATGGATGTCATTTCATCGTTATAACATGGCATCATGGAAGCGAAGGCAATGATTTCACCGCTCTCATCTCGGGCAATTGCGACGGGTGCTTGTGACAAATAGTAAACATCAAAGTAGCCTAATGAGAAACCTTTTTCAGTGCGGCCGTCCAACCAATCATCAGAAATTTCGCGTAGCCGCTGGATGGTTGGTTCATCAAAGTCTGGTTCGATGACTTCAAATGTATAGCCTTCGCGCTCAAATTTGTTCATCAATGCGCGTTCGCCTTTTCGTTTTTTACCGGTTAGTGTGAACTCTGGTAAAGATACAAAGCCTTCTTCACCGATTTTCATGAAGTCAAAGCCATGGTCGTGAAGGAATGCTAGCATGTCGACGTCTACTTCATAAAAGACTGGACGGTAACCGAAGCGATCGGCATAAATCATCAATTCTTCCAATGCCTCTTCTAAATACTCTTTATCCCCAATCGGCTCACCCATGATGACCATTTTATCCGCCTTAATTCGGAATGGAAACAGTACTTTATCATCTTTAGACCAGAAAAGCAATTTGTCACGCATAAAAATGGTATGGGTTACTTCGTTGCCCTTATATTTCGCCAAATGAGCGCGTAAACGTCTTGCGTCAAACGGTTCGCCAATCGTCACGTTGGTCATCGAGAAATAGTAGAAAATCACGATGAGACTCAAAACGGCAATGGCCACGCCGATAAACCCAGTAATCCAAACATGTTCGGATGGAATAAGGAGAAAGTCGGGAATTTTCTTGTGATGTGGTACTTTTGGTGAATTGTAAATACCGATTAGGACATACCCGACCAAACATACGAGGAATAACGAGCTATCGAAAATAATTTTACTCCACGTGTATACCAGCCTTTCGCGATAAAATTCGTGCCTGGCAAGATAGACACAGAATAAGACAATACCTAGGAAAATCGCTGCTTTAATCGAAAAACCTTGGGCAAGCGTGTTGAAAATCGCGCAACCAAGCACAACAATCGTCGTTACGTAGGCTTTGGTGACTTTGCTTTCAATCCCGCGAGCCAGCCCTAATAGTAGGAATCCGAAAGCGATCATCGTGATTTGTGACACGAAGAAAAGGCTAAACGGCGCGAGTTTATACAGCAATGGTAAATGATAAATCGCGTTGGGAATCGCAGCGGAGATAATGAGCATCAGCCCTGCGAAATAAACGAATAGAACGAGAAAACGGTGCGCGAGTTTTTGCAAGAAAAGAAGCGGCAGGCCTTCTAAATAGTCGTTGAACTTCTTCCCTGCTTTTTGAACGAAGAATAGTAGCCCAGCGGCAAATGGGATAATGTAATAGAAAATCCGGTAAAATAGCAACCAAGCCACACTTAGATCTGTTGGAACGCCAAGCTGCTCGAGGCCGAGGATCATAACAACATCGAATGTTCCTACCCCACCTGGTACCATCGATGCAATCCCGATGACGGACGCAATAACAAATAGCGGAAATACTTTGGCAACGTCGACTGGCTCGTTCATTAAAACGCCAATAATGATGAAGCAACCAAATGCGAACGCCCACTCTAATAAGGATGCTAATACCAGTAGTAACTCACGTTTTAGCGGTAAATCTTCAAATAAGGTTTTACTTTTCCACTTCGTAATGAAAAATAAGATTGGGAAATATAATCCCCCACCTAGTAACCACGGCCAATAATTGCGGAAATGATCCGCAAAACCGGGAATAAATAGTGTAACTAGGCCGATTAAGCAATAGATAGATAAACCGGATACGAGGAATAAGGCAATTTTTGAGATCGCTAGAAGAATTTGTTTATGGTCTGCGTTTTTGCCGTAGAAATTGGCACGTAAGGAAGCTCCTAGCACGCCGCCAAATCCGCCGATATTGGTAAATGTATTGGTAATCCAACCAGATGTGATAATGTGGCTGGTTGGGAATTTACCTGGTAAGAGTTTGACGATGACAAAATCATAGATGAGCATCGGTGTCACGGCAATGAGTCCGACTACAATCATAATTAAGATATTTTCTGGGCTCTGTGATGTTAAGTTATCTTTTAAGGCGCCAAAATCGGTGGTTGTCCCAATGCTGATCACTTCGTATACGACGAACGCCAGCACGAAAACGATAAAGATTATCTTGGCTTTCAGACTGTTTTGTTGGAACCATGCTACGAGTTTTGCAAATCTTTCTTTCATCATACCAATCTCCTTCACTATTTCCAATTTTGACTATTGCGCTGCTGTTATTTTTTTCGTTTGCGAACGCTCGGTAAACAAACAGCAACAAGAATGCCGAGTAAACCACTTAGCGTGTTTAAGATAATGTCGTCAATGTCGGTGGAACGGTTCTCAGGTAATGTGATCCCACTAAAGCCAGTAATGATCGTTGTTTGAAGAAACTGGATCAATTCGATGCCTGTCGAAACGAGCAATGCTACCAAAAGCGCTGTCCAACCCCGTTGAATAATTCGAAAATAGAGCAGAAAAAAGGTTAATGGCGCGAGTAATAGGAAATTTCCGATTAATTGAATGATCGTCGGCATCGTCGGTAGCGTCTGTTGTAGCGTGTTTTCAATCGTCGTAAACGGCACAAGATTCACCATTTCCTGCTGGATATGAAAACTGCCGGTATAGGTGCTTTTGATAATATCCCCAACCGCTATATATGTAACCAAATGATGCAAAATAAATAAATATAAAATAAAAGCTGCTAACCAAATAATGTCTGCCCAACTTCTTAGCTGTGCTTTTTGTATGAGGAAGATCGAGATGGCGCCGAGGATCACACCGTTAACAAGAACGTTTATCAACTCTGCTTTGCTACCAAAATCGAGCGCCAAAAATATACCGTACCCCATATATAAAACCGGAATCAGAAGAACAAGAAACCGAATTTTGTCATTTTTCATTTATCTGCCACACTTTCTTATCGACTAATAGTCTTCCTTAGTTTAACAAATAACGTGCACAATGAAAAGCACTGTGACGCCTTTTACACCTTACATTATTGCAAGGTAATTAAAAAGGAAAAACGAGGACCATACGCACGCTCTTCCTTTTTTCATTGTTGTTTGTCACATTTTCATTTCATAGACGAATTGTTCGCCGCGCGGGCCTAAGACGGTTCTTGCCGTTTCTCGAAAACCGCTTTTTAAATACAGCTTTTGTGCAGGGATATTGCGTTTATTCACAGCTAAAACAACCTGATCGATCATGGTAAAATGAGCATTTACGTAAGCCTTTAGTTCAGCGAGAGAACGCGTCCCGTATCCTTGACCTTGCATGGTTGAATCAATCGAATAGCCTCGCAAAAGTAAAGCATGTGGTTCCGCTACGTAGGTTGCCAAATCGGGCCCATTATCCAAAACGAAAAATCCAACGACCTCCTCGTTATCGCAAACAAGGACACAGTGGTAACCTTCTCGATCTAAAAAAGTTAATGGATGCGCGCAGAACGTGTCATTCTCTAGCGTGTAATTTCTGAGAGCCTCCGTTTGCGATGCTTCTTTTATGAATTTCTGTAAGGTTACTGTCATCGGTCTTTCGCCCCTGCTCATTTATTTTTTTAGCGTTAAAACAGTGATACTCTCAACGTGTGCTGTATGCGGGAACATGTCAAGCGGTTGGATATACTTCACATTATATTTCTTCGACAAAACTTGAATGTCGCGGGCAAGGGTCGATGGATTGCACGATACATAAACGATCTGCTTGGCATTTGTTTGCAAGATCGATTGCAACAACTGGTCTTCACAACCGACACGCGGTGGATCGACAACAATCGCATCTGGTTTAAAGCCGGCCTTAATCCATTTCGGGAAAATTTCTTCTGCTTTGCCTGTTTCAAAAGTCACATTGGTCACACCAGCACGCGCGGCATTGGCTTTGGCATCATCAATTGATTCTGCAATTGTATCCATGCCACGAACTTCCTTAGCTCGAGCGGCTAAAGAAAGTCCAATGGTTCCGACACCACAATAAGCGTCAACGATTTTCTCGTTTCCAGTCAAGCGAATAGCACGTGCTACTTCACGGTATAGTTTCTCCGTTTGTGACGGATTCAATTGAAAAAAGGCGCGTGCTGATAAGTCGAATTCGATTTCGCCTAATTTTTCGGTGATTTTCTCTTTACCAGCTAGGAACAGCGTCTCTTCCCCGAAAATTAACGATGTTTTCGCTTGATTCACGTTTTGCATGATCGATACTACTTCTGGAAATGCGGCTTGGATACGCTCCAACAACTCACGTTTTCTCGGCAACTTCTTGCTATTCGTTACGAGTACAAGTTGGATTTCGCCGGTTTTGATTCCCGTACGAACCACGATGGTACGAACAATTCCGCTATTGCGCTGTTCTTCGTAGATCGGAATTTCGAGTTCTTCTAATAAATCGCGGACGAAATTGGTAACTTTGACTGTATCAGGATGTTGTACGATGCAATTTTCGATAGGAACAAGTTCGTGACTTTCTGCACCGAACAGCCCGGCTTCCACAACATCATCTATTTCACGGACTTGAAATTGGCTCTTATTACGATAGCCCCATGGATTCCCCATTCCGATTGTATCACGGATCGCGATTTGCTCTAGGTGAAAGCGTGTATGTTTTTCAATGGATTGCACGATTAGATCCTTTTTCATTTTAAGTTGTTCTGGATAGGATAAATGCTGTAATTGACAGCCGCCACACGCGTCGTAGACTGGACATGGTGGTGTCACACGATGTGGTGATTTTTTACGAATTTTGCGGATTTTTGCCTCTGTGTAACGTGGATTTACTTTGGTAGCCTCAACCACGACTTCTTCTCCCGTTAAGGCGCCGGTAACGAATACGACGGAACGCTTGAAATAGCCGATTCCTTCGCCGTTAATACCGATCCGTTTTATCGTTAGCGGGAATTGTTGACCTTCTGTTACTGGATTTTCGCTCAAAATAATTCTCTCCTTATGGTTGGAATCTAATTTATTTCCCCAACCAGCTTTTTCTGTCGTACTATACTAAGTGTGGCGTTGATTTCGCCACCGATCATCAAAATCGTTCCTGTTATATAAAACCATAACATCAAAATAATAATGACGCCGATACTGCCGTATGTTGCGGAATAGTTGGCAAAATTGTTTACGTAATAAGCGAATCCGATCGACGCTGCAGCCCAACCAATTGTCGCAAAAACAGCCCCTGGTAAAATGCTGAACAGCGTACTCCTGCGGTTCGGCGCAATCCAAAAGATGAAGGAGAATACGATGAAAATCACTGCCAGCGTCACGATCCAGCGGAAGTTATTCCAAATATCCAACGTATCCTGTGACACATTGAGATGATTAAAGATAAACATCCCGATTTGCTGTCCAAAAACAACAAGTAGCAGCGTCACAACCACAACCGCAAGCATGCCCATCGTAAAGACAACAGACAACAGACGCTTCACAAAATAATTGCGCCGATCCTTCACGCCATAGGCTTTATTTAAGGCTTTCGTTGTCGCGTTCATGCCATTAGAAGCAGACCATAACGTCCCTAAAATCCCGAGTGACAACGCACTACCTGAGTTGTTGTTGAGCAATTGGTCTAAGTTATTATTAATAAAATCATAAATTTCTTCTGGCACAAACTGCTTAATGGTCGTAAACAACTGATCCTGATTAATGTTGAAATATGGGAGTAATGAGGCCACAATCAATAAAATAGGAAAAATCGAAAAAAGCATATAGTACGCTAATTGTGACGCGCTCCCAGATACATCGTTTTTGGTGAAACGCTTCCCTACCGCCATTCCAAAACGAACGAGACGGTTCTCTTGTATTTTTTTAAACATCGGCATCTCCTTTCTTTCTAAAAATAAATGCTAATTGTGGCGTCACTCCAAAGTTTATGCTACAATTTTTGCAAGTTGAAAAGGAGGCTTCACATGAACTTAGAAAATCCAACGCAAGAAAATGTTGCGTACATGTTAAATGAAATCACAGCAAAATTAAAGATGGTCAACGCTTCTGTCTTCGAAAATCTAACTTTAGACGCGATCCATTATGATTTGCTGCTTGAAATCTATACTTTGATTCATCGCAAAAACAATATTAGTATGCGTGAGATGCAGCTTTTTGCGGAGGAATTAAGCACTATCCGGAAATAAACTCCGTCGCATAATCAATCAGACTACACATATCAAATATTTTTGTAGGCGCACCAGCAAGCGTGGTCGGTTGGTGTGCTATTTCCTTTTCATATTGACGTCCGATTTCAATGAATGCCTCACTATTGTGCGCCAACTCGTCGTATTCCCGCCAAATCTTCACACCATTTACGAATACTGGCGACTTCTCCTCTTGAATTCGTAACGTTTTCGCACGATGTTCCGCAAGATGTAATGACGTATTTTTATTATGGTCAACCCCCATTAACACTATCTTGGCGCCAAGTTCATAGAGCCTTCCTAGCGGAGATTGCTCCCCGAAGCCAAAATTGAGCGCATGCTTTTCCGTGATGAACGCCGCACTTTTGCCCCACGCACAAAAAGAATACTTTGGATGAGAACTCCGCAATACGCCTGGCATTTTCCGAAATGTTTCTGGAATAACGCCCATAAAAAAAGTTGGCGTTTCGTCTGGATCATACGCTGGCATTTCTTCATAAATCGTCGGCCACCATTCTTTTGGCACCGCCGGATTTCTCCATTTTGCTGGATCAGAAACATTGCTGCTCTGCGTCGCCATGACCAGATTCCCCTCTTTTGTTAACGCTTGTTGAAAGGCTTTAATAATCGCAATTCCACCACCACAAACCCAACCTGTTTGGCCGAGCGCGGAGTGAAGAATCACCGTATCTCCTGCTGTAATGCCCAGATTATGTAGCTCCTGACAAACCGAATCTACTGTATGCGGCACTGTCGTCCTACGAATCGCTCTTTTTTCCCCCATCGTTCTTCTTCTCCCCTTAATAAAATTTAGGTGTGTCGCGTTTCAGAGCAACACACCTAAGTCCTATTTAGTCGTTTTCACCTTGATATGTTAAAATTTCTGGGCCATCTTTCGTGATTGCAATCGTGTGCTCATATTGTGCGGATAGTGAGCCGTCAGCCGTGCGCGCCGTCCAACCGTTGTCATCCATCTTCGCTTTCCAACCGCCCGTGTTTACCATTGGCTCGATCGTGATGACCATACCCTCTTTCAAACGTGGTCCTTTACCCGCTGCACCGAAATGTGGTACTTCTGGTTTTTCATGAAGCGTTGGCCCAACTCCGTGACCGATAAATTCGCGAACAACCGCTAGCTTCTCCGCTTCTACGTAAGTTTGGATAGCGTGACCAATGTCACCGATACGATTCCCAACTTGGGCTTGTTCAATGCCTAAGTACAAAGATTTGTGCGTCACTTCCATTAAACGCTCCGCTTCTGGTGATACTTGCCCAACGCCATACGTCCAAGCAGAGTCAGCAAGGGCGCCATGAAAATTCACTACCATATCCACCGTAATAATATCGCCTTCGTTTAAGATTTTTTTACGCGGAAAGCCGTGGCAAATCTCATCATTGATACTTGCACACGTAGCAAATTCATAACCTTCAAAGCCTTTTTGCTCTGGAGTCGCCCCTTGCTTTCGTAAAAATTCTTCCGTGAAGACTTCTAGATCCCAGCTCGTAATACCTGGTTTAATCAACTTTTTAATTTCTTTATGTGTCGCCACAAGGATTTCTCCTGCGCGTTTCATTTCATCGATTTCGCGTCTTGACTTCAATGTAATCATTTTTCCATCCCTTCTCTACTTCTGCACGGATATACCTTATCCCTGATCCGCCAGAAATTCTCACTTCTACCATTATAGCTTTATTCGCCTCATTTTGAAAGTATGAATATGACGTTTTTGCTAAATTTGACGGAATTTCTTGCAGTTTTCCTGAAATTCTTTATAATGGAAGTATTAGTGATTGATGAAACAAGCATATTCCGCGTTCGCAAGTGTGCTTTTTTTAGCGTATTAACTTAGAACTCATAGAAAGAAATGGTGATGTAAATAATGGCAAAAGTAATGATCGTATATGCCAGCATGACTGGTAACACAGAAGAAATTGCAGATATCCTAGGCGAAGAATTAGAGAAATACGATATTGAAGTGGAAATCGAGGAATGTATCTCGGTGGAGCCTGAGAAATTATTAGCGTATGACGGCGCGCTTATCGGTGGCTACACATATGATGATGGTGAGCTTCCTGATGAATTCGTGGATTTTTATGAAGATATGTCCGACGTTGATTTTTCTGGTAAAGTATGTGCTTCTTTCGGCTCTGGTGATACTTTCTACGACGAGTTTTGCCTCACGGTTGACCTTGTTGAGAAACGCTTGAAAGAGCAAGGCGCGACGGTTCCAGTTGAGGGCTTGAAAGTCGATCTAGATCCTGACGAAGAAGACGTTGTTCGCGCAGAAGCTTATGCAAAAACATTTGCTGATGCACTGCTTGGCAAGTAAAATCCTTACGAAATCTCCCAAAATGCGTAACAGTTGCGATGGCTGTTACGTATTTTTTTGATTGCTAAAATATTTTCAAAATGGCTTTTTAGATGTCATTGATTGAAACGCGCCTCTCTTCTCCTGCAATGCTTTCGTTGTCTTTATTCTAAATTCATAAATCTAAACAATTATCCTTAAAAAATCCTTTTTCACGCTATAAAATCTACCAAAGTATTAGATAAACTTATTTTACATCATGGAGTGGAGTAGACGCCCTCTTTTGGATATGTTACTGTTAATTGATTGACTATTTTAAGGAGTGTTACGATGACTTTCAATGAATTTTCTGTATATATGTCTGAAAACTTGACGACCAAGGATAGCTTTTACCAAAAAGCAATGGAATTTCAAAATGAGAAAAATAAAAAGCGCCCGCCCGCGAAACGTTGGAAAGAAACCAAACTCGATCGTGCGGTGAATGCGATGTGGCAAGATATTATGAAAACGATGTATGACAAAATCAAGCCGTCCATTAAACGCGATGCCCCTGATTTACGCCAAGCTTGGCTAGATTATTTTGTGAAGTATAGTATTTTAGAATCCATGGATGAAGCTTTGTCGGAGATTGAATTTGAATAGCCTAAAAAGCGCACATACATATGCTTCAAATAACAAAATATGGCTTGCTACAGCTGAGCGGTGTGGTTGTTTTTCTTGTCTGGAGATTTTTGCGCCTTCTGAAATTACGGACTGGCTTGAAATTGAGGATACAGCGCTTTGTCCGTATTGCATGATTGATGCGGTATTACCTGAGTCGAATATGCCACCACTCAGCCGAGAATTTTTGAGTGCGATGCATCAACAATGGTTTAGATAGGCTTTCCTTTTGGTCATTGCAAACAGTTGCTTTACGCGTTTTTTTAAGATACAATGCTTTTATTGAATAGAAGAGGGGTGCTACATATGACAACATTTAATGAGAAATTAGAAAAGTATGCAGAATTGATCGTCAAGGTTGGGGTAAACGTTCAACCCAACCAAAAAGTAGTCGTAAACAGTTCGATTGAAAGCGCGCCACTAAGCCGATTAATCACGAAAAAGGCTTATGAGGTCGGTGCTAGTGATGTTATTATTAACTGGGCAGATGAGGAAGTCACATTACTTCGCTATCAACATTCACCAGTTGAAATTTTTGAGAAAGCCGCGCTTCATCGTGCTGCTGAACGTATCGAATTAGCCCATGAAAACGCAGTGTTTATCTCGATTGTTTCTGAAAATCCAGATTTACTTAAAGGTGTAGACAGCAAGAAAATCGCGGCAAATCAAAAAGCAATGGGTCAAGCACTGGAAGAATTCCGTCAAATGATTCAGTCCAACGCGATCAGCTGGACGGTCGTTGGTGCCGCTTCAGAAGGTTGGGCTGCTAAAGTATTCCCTGACCTACCGCATGCCGATCAAGTTCCTGCACTTTGGGAAACGATATTCGAAACGACTCGTATTAATACCGTAGATCCAATTCAAACATGGAAAAACCATGATGACACACTGAATAGCAAAGCGGATTATTTAAATAAGCAACAATATAAAGCGTTGCATTATACAGCGCCTGGAACTGATTTAACGATCGGCCTTCCGCAAGACCATGTCTGGGTTGGCGCGGGGAGCTATAACAAACAAGGCAAAGAATTCATGGCGAATATGCCGACAGAAGAAGTTTTCTCATGCGCTGAAAAAAATAGCGTAAACGGCTATGTATCTAGTACAAAACCGCTGAGCTATGCTGGAAATATCATCGATAACTTCAAAATCACATTCCAAGATGGTCGTATTGTCGATGTCGTTGCAGAGCAGGGCGAGGCCATTCTAAAAGATTTAGTGGCCACCGATGAAGGTTCACATTACCTTGGCGAAGTAGCATTAGTACCTGATCCGTCCCCTATTTCTCAATCAGGAATTTTATTTTACAACACCCTGTTTGACGAAAATGCATCGAATCATTTAGCGATCGGTAGCGCCTATGCGTTTAACATCAAAGGTGGCGAAAGTATGAGCCGCGAAGAATTAGAAAAAGCTGGCGTCAATTCCAGCATGACACACGTTGATTTCATGATCGGTTCCGACAAAATGAACATCGACGGAATCACAACAACTGGTGAAAAAGTTCCCGTTTTCCGCAACGGCGACTGGGCATTCTAATTCCCGCTTCAACTTTACTAATTATACAATAGCCGTGCCCATGGAATCGTTGTTTCATGGGCATTTCTTAAATCTATAGCTCTTTTAAAGAAGGTGTTTTTCCTATGAAATTTAAAACGTGGGATATCAACCTCAAGGTGCGATTATTCGGGGAGGCTTTGCTCGATATTTCATTTTGGGCGGTATTTCCTTTTTTAACAATTTATTTCTCAGATTCGATTGGTAGGCAAACCACGAGTCTGTTGCTTATATTGTCGCAAGCTTTGTCTGTTATAACGGCTCTGCTTGGTGGTTACTTCGCTGATACATACGGGCGTAAACGAATGATGAGTATATCGGTAATCGGAGAAGGCGCTGGCTTTCTGATTTTTGCGATTGCTGCGACAACTATGTTTTATTCTCCTTATGTGGCGTTTTTCGGATTTATGGTCGCAAGTATTTTCATGTCCTTTTACCAACCGGCAAGTCAAGCAATGATTGCGGACGTGGTGAAGCCAGAACATCGTAGTCACGTCTATTCGATCTTTTACATGATGATCAATATTGCCGTCGTAATTGGGCCGATTATTGGAGCGCTAGTATTCAATAATTATACATCGCAAACCTTAATCGCGATCGTTCTAGCCGACCTCTTGCTTCTAATTCTATTGACAAAATTCGGGCATGAAACGGCGCCTATGGCTCTTAACCCTGAGTTACGCAAAGCACAGCGCGAGAAAAAAGTCAGTACTGTCCTCATGGAGCAACTGCGCAATTATAAACTTATTTTTACCGATAAAGTCTTCTTCTTGTATATTATTGCAGGTGTTATTATTTCCCAATCCTTCATGCAACTGGATCTTTTGTTCCCGTTATATATTACAGAAGTGATCGGAAATGCGTCCATTTTCTCGCTACAACTTACAGGAGAACAACTTTTCGGCTTAATTGTTTCCATCAATGGCTTCTGCGTTGCCTTATTGACCGTATTCTTCACTCGAATGATGAGTCGCTACCGTGAAAAACTGGTTTTCATGAATTCCTCTTTCTTATACGGAATCGCGATTATCTTATTCGGTATCACTACTGGACCGTGGGGCGCCATTTTAGCCATTATTTTATTCAGTTTTGCAGAATTAATGACTGTGGGAATCCAACAAAATTTTGTTGCTAAAATTGCGCCAGATGATAAGCGTGCGATGTATTTCTCTGCAGCTGGTCTTCGTTATACATTCGGAAAAGTCATTGCCCCACTCGCGATTACACTATCCACACTCGTTGGCTATTTTGCAACATTTGCAACGATTGCCGTACTCGCTGTTATCAGTGGTTTTATTTATTTTTACATGTATAGCCTATACGAAAAGCAAGATCGCGCACAATAAATCAAAAAAGTTATGCCTCTGACGCATAACTTTTTTTGATTTTATGTTTATATTTATCATTTTAAGGCAATTATGACAATAAGAATCTGTTTTTAAAATTTGAAAGGAAAGTAAGGTGTGTGCTTATGTTTAGTCATTCTTCGATTGGAATCGATCTAGGGACAGCGAACATTGTTGTTTACAATGAATTGCGAGGAATCATGTTTAATGAACCCGCCGTTGTTGTGTTAGACGCAAAAACAAATGAAGTCTATACAGTTGGTACCGAGGCAAAACAAATGTACGGAAAAACACCTACAACTTTAACTGCTATCAAACCATTAAAAGACGGTGTCATCGCTGACTTTGATAATACAGTGAGATTGCTAGAAAGCATTCTAGATCGTGTTACAAACATAACAAATGTACCTATTCGTAAAACGGCGGCGAGTGTGAACGTTCCCGCAGGCGCTACAATCGTGGAACGCAATATTATCCGCGACGCTATCCTCGCAACTGGAATAAAAATTGTGACGATTGTGGAAGCTCCTGTTGCTGCTGCGATTGGTGCGGGCTTGCCCATCAATGAACCGATCTCCAATATGATCGTAAACATCGGAGCTGGAGCAACAGAAATCTCGATCGTTTCTTATCGCGGCGTGCTCGCCAATATGTCTGTCCGCTCTGCTGGTAACTCACTCGATGCTGAAATTATTCAATATTTACGCGAATCACATAATCTGTTGATTGGCAACCTCACCGCTGAAAAAATTAAGATCGAACTCGGCTTTGCACCAGTGCCACATGTGCTCAAAAACATGGAAGTACGCGGTCGTTCTCTATTAACTGGCCTACCCGAAATCACGAAAATATCTTCCATTGAAATTCAGCCATTATTTACAGAGTTTTTAGCAAAAATCGTGAAAACTATCCATGCGATGGTGGAACAATCCCCTGCCGAACTCAGTGGCGATATTATGGATCAAGGTATTATTTTGACAGGTGGCGGTTCTTTATTAAACGGCTTCAAGGAATGGCTCACAAATCAAGTCGACTTTCCAGTAATTATGGATCCGAACCCCTTTGAGTCAATAGCCATTGGCACTGGAAAAATTCATTTGTATAGCCAACGCGCGATTTCTGGTGACCTTGAGCTTACAACACCACGCCTGAACTTACCATTTTTCTCTTGAGTAAAATTCTGGAGTTGTATTAAGTTCATTGCACATTATTTACGAGTTTATGGCTGAATCCTATTCCCACGCGATTCCTATATTACCTTTTTATATCATTATCTTTATACACTTCGCTTATATCCAAAACTACTTTATACTAGAAACTGTGCCGATAAAAAGCATGAAAAAGGAAATATGGAGGGTAAAAAAATGTTTGGAAATACTACTATTGGTATCGATTTAGGTACTGCGAACATCCTTGTGTATAGCAAATCTAAAGGAATCATTTTGAGCGAACCTTCTGTAGTTGCCATGGATGTTGACACCAAGTCCGTGCTTGCCATTGGCCACGAAGCAAAAGAAATGATCGGGAAAACACCTACGAATATTATTGCGGTTCGACCGCTTAAAGATGGTGTCATTGCTGATTTTGATGTCACAGCTGGTCTATTGCGCGAAATTATGCGTCGTATCACTACCGCTGTTGGAAATTCGGTTAAAAGACCTGACGTTGTCGTATGCGCACCTACAGGAGCAACTTCCGTAGAACGCCGCGCCATTATAGATGCGGTAAAAATGATGGGCGCAAAATCTGTTTCCCTAATTGAAGAACCTGTCGCAGCAGCTATCGGTGCGGATTTGCCTGTCGATGAACCAATTGCAAATGTAATTGTCGATATCGGCGGTGGGACCAGTGAAATCGCCATCATCTCTTACGGAGGCATCGTATCCAGCACATCTGTTAGAACTGGTGGCGATCATATCGATGAAGAAATCATTCAACATATTCGTAAAAATTACAATCTTCTCGTCGGTGAAGCAACTGCCGAACGTATTAAAATGGAGCTTGGCTATGCGCCAATTCCACATACAGAACAAACAATGGACGTGCGTGGTCGTGATCTTTTGACTGGCCTACCAAAAACACTCACCATCACATCCACTGAAATCCAAAAAGCATTAGAAGAAACATTAAATCGGATTTTAGAAGCTATACGAATGACACTCGAGCAATGCCCTGCGGAACTAAGTGGCGATATCGTAGATCGTGGTATCGTTTTAACTGGTGGCGGTTCCCTCTTACACGGTTTCCAAGAATGGCTCGTCAAACAAATAGACGTCCCTGTACATATGGCACCGAGTCCGCTAGAATCCGTCGCAATTGGAACAGGGCTATCTCTTGAGTACATTGATAAGCTATCCAAAAAAATAAATTGAAAGCACAAAAAAACTAGGTTTCCGCAGATTCCTAGTTTTTTTGTGCTTATTTTAATTCCATGCTGTAGAGAAGTTGCCCCTTCTCATCTTGAATCGTGACAGAAGCAATGTCCTCCATCTTCATATCGGTTTTCTTCGTGAGTTGAATAAGCGCATTCTTATCGTTATACCCTGTGTGCAAGGATTGCTTGTATTCCTTCCCATCTGTAGATTTTAGAACAACTGATGCCCCACTTCTGATAATTGTTTCAATCTCTGCGACAATACCAATATATTGGCTCTTATCTCCTTGGAGTTGAAGTAGTAGCACCTCATTATCTTGTTGCGGATTGGTGTTCTTATCTGTTTCTTTAACTGCCAATTTATTATCAGGATAGGTGAATTCAGCTAGGCGGTATTTACCTTGCTCATCGCGTAAAATAGCGGAGTAACCGCCTTTTTTCTGTGTTGCGCTACTCACTACTTTCCATTTCTTATCGGCAATATATTTATTCACTGCTGGAAAGAAGTTATTTGCTTTCGCGCGTTCAGAGCTCGCTTGGGCTTTTATTTTTTCAGATAGTAAGCCATTTTTATAAATCGATTTGCCGTCTTTACTCTGTAGCTGGATGCTTTTTAGCCCTTTGGCAGTTGTCGGGTCAAGCGATGGTATTTCAACAATGGCTACTGTTTTGCCATTCTCCGTTTTACTTTTATTGGATAAAGAGACACTGATAGCCTCGTCTGCTTCTTTATTATTGTCCTCCAAAATAAGATCCGTGACTTCGCTTGCGAGTGTTTTATCATTAATCTCGACCATTGCAATCAAGCCATTTAAGCCATTCATTAGGTTAATTTTGACCTTATTATCTTTCTTTTTTAGCGCGGAGTCCAACTGTATATTCGAAACATCTTTTCCATTCGTATCTTTATAGTACTCAAGCACCCCTGTTGTGTCCTCATTATCCTTCACGTAAGCTAAATTATAGTCTTTTAGATCTGTCTTGACGTTCTGGATAACAGTTAATGAATTATCGCTGAGAACTTTGTCTATGCCTTCTTTACCACATGCTGTTAAACCAATTAGAAATAATATTCCTGCCAATACTGTTATAAATTTCTTCAATCCATTCCTTCCTCTCTTCTGATTTTTGCAAACAGATTGCTCCCCGCCTCTGTTTTATGTTAGAATGATAAAGCTGATATAAATCATGTCCTGATAGCTCAGTAGGATAGAGCGACAGCCTCCTAAGCTGTAGGTCGTGGGTTCGATTCCCTCTCAGGACATTCTTTAAAAATAGAAACTTGTATCATCCGAAACATCTATAATTGATAACAATCTTACTATATTTGATACGAAAGTACAATGAATAACTACCCTCTTCTTATGTACTATTTCATTATAGCTTTTTTTGTGTCAAAAATAAAGCCTAAATCGTCTTTTTTTACTATAATGTTACGAAATGATTTCTTTACTATTACTTTCATCGTTTTTTAATGCCGAAAAGGATCTGGTTTTGATGCCAGATCCTTTTTTATGCGTGTATTAGTGAATTAATTTGCTTTTTTTAGCTTTAGCTGATAGTCCTGGGATGATTTTTTCTAATGGCTTTTTGAGTAGTAGTCCTAGAAGGATGAAAATAATGCCGAAAACGGTGAGAAGGATAATATCATGGATAGCATTTGGCCAGTAGATGCCGCCGACGCTTTCGCGAATCAGCCCAACCGCGTATGTGAATGGTAAGAATGGGTAGATTGCTTGGAAAAACGGTGGCGATACTTGAATTGGGAAATTCCCACCAGCTCCTGAGATTTGTAGAACGAGTAGGATGATCGCAATGCCTTTTCCGACGTTGTTGAATAAAGATACAAGTGTGTAAACGATAATCATGAAAATAACGCTGATAAACATGCTGAAAAGGACATGGTAGATTGGACTTGCAATCGATACGCCGAGTAAGAAAATATTCCCGAGTGTGACAATAAGCGCCTGAGCTAAGCCAATCGATAAAAAGGTCAGCAGTCTACCAAAATAAACGTGGTGGTGATTAAAGATACCTCGTGGTACCTCAACGTCTACTCGTAGTAGCGAAATGAGTAGCAAGGCTCCTACCCACAAACATAGCGCCGTGTAAAACGGAGAACTCGCAGATCCGTAGTTTGGGATCGGATAGTCCTTCGTCTCTTTTAGCTGGATAGGATGGGCGATAAAGTCACTATCTTTGGCAACATCATTTCTAAGAAAGGCAATGATTTGCTTCATATCATAGTTTTGATCGAATTCCGTAATCTTTGATGCCGCTTTATTGATTGCTTCCTCGAATTGTGGCAGTTCCTCTCTCGACAGGTTTGCCGCGGTTTTGACTGCTTTTTCAAATTCAGGAAATTTTTTCTGGATTAGTTGAGCTGCGTTGGCTATTTCTGATTCTAAGGTCGGCAAATCTTCACGTATAAAATCGCCAGCTTTATGAATTTTCGCTTTGACATCTGGATAATCAGATTTATAAAAGTCCGCAGCAGTATTGATACCAGCAATGACTGTGTCTAACTTCGTATTGATAAACGCAGTCGCATCAGTTAACGTTTGTCGCAACTCTGGTAGCCGTTTTTGGAATTCTCGAAGGTACCTTTGGCTTGTTGTGAGTGTTTGATTCGCATTTTGAAGAATGGCTGTAATATCTGGAAGCTTATTTTTAGCGCCGCTCAGTAGAGTACTGCTTTTAGCGAGATCTGACCTTATTTCTTTCAGCGCGGCGTTAATTGCCGGCACAATCTTCGAGTCGTATGCGTCAATCACTGCCGTTAAATCATCACGCACTTTTTTTGATTCAGCGTTTAACTTGTCGAGTAGCGCTTGGCTTGGTTCTTTGCCCTCTTCGATGATTTGTTGTATTTGCGCAAGCGTTTGTTGTTGTGCTCTCAAATCTTGTTGCATTGCTTTCAGATCGTCGATAAAGCCTGTTAGCGGCTTGTTTGGAAGTGTTTCATTTAAGGATGTCAGCAATTCAATTTGTTTGGTCAGCATGCTATTTGCGCTTGTCAGCTGATGGTTTATTTGATCAATGACATCCCCAACTTTATCTGGGTCAATACTCCCGTTTTTGAGCTGTTCGGTCAGTTCATAGACATTGTTCGTGACTTGTTGTAACAAAATCAGGTTTTGCTTGATAGCTGGTGCCACCGTTTGAAAAGACTTGTCTACCTGTTTAGTGAAATCTGCGACTTTATCAGCATATTTCGAGCCGTCATCCGCAATTTCTTTCACAGTTGGTAGTGCTTTTTCAGCCTCTGCAATAATACCGAGCGCCTTTGTCGATTCTGCCAATGCATCACCCACCGTTTTTTGGATCGTTCCAAAGTTTTCATCGACTGTTTTCACATCTGCGGCGATTTGCTCTATTTCAGGGATTTTTTGTTGAAGTACTAAGATGTCTTCTCCTAGTTTATCGAGTTGTGGCAATTGCGATTCGATTCGGAGCAAGTCACCTGCCGCCGCGTTAATTTGTGGCATATTCTTGTTTAGTTCGCTTACTTGGTTCGCCTTTTCACGCAGATCTGGTAATTTCCTTTCCAAAATAACAGCTTGCTTGCCCATTTCTTTAATCTGTGGCATGCTCTGTTTCACTTGGAAAACTTTATCTTTCATATGGCGCAAAGTTGGAAGTTCCTTTTCAAGATCAATCCCAGCTTGGTTGAGCTCAGAAAGCACCGAACTACTGACCTTATCAACAAACTCCGAGCTGATTTGATCAACAATTGTGGACGCGCCTTTATCGGTAATTTTCGGTGCAATCGCGTTGATTTTCTCATTGACAGTGTAATTAATCGTTGGCTTCGTTGGGTCCCCACCGACAACTGAGACAATATCTTTAGAAAAATCAGCAGGAATAAAAATAGCAGCATAGTAATCGCCTTTTTTCACACCTTCTTTTGCATCATCCTCGTTTGTGAACGTCCAGCCAAGCGAATCATTTTTCTTTAGCTGATCTTTCAGTTGCGTACCAACATTGATTTTTTGTGGTTTTTTGCCGGGTACTGTAATTTCGGAGCCCTTATCTTGAATGACGACCGCCACTTTAATGCCTGATGTGTTAGAATATGGATCCCAAAGCGCTTCGATGTTGAACCACGCGTATAGAGATGGCAAAATGACTAGCGCGAGCACTAGCATCAAAGCAATTGGCGCTTTAAAAAGTCTACGCCAATCGAGTATAAAAATACCCCAAATTTTCTTCATTCTTCACACCCCTTATGTATTTCCTCACGTTCGATTATACAGGCTGAGGAAAGCCACTGCAAACGAGAAGAAAAACACACCTGGTATAAAAAAATACAAGCCAAGACACTTTTACAGCGCCTGGCTTGTATTTATTGGTATTTATTTATCTTCTTTTAAACGGAAATGTTGCCACGGTTGGATGGTTTTTAGTAAGTAGCGCTCTTCTGGAATCACTCGGCCAACGATATTCGTGTTTCCTGAGTTCTCCATTTCGCGTAGTGCTACTTGCATTTCGCCTTTATAACGCTCGTAACCGTTGTTGTCGATTGTCACATCGCCAAGTTCGATTGTGTCTGTATCATGTGCTGGAAAATCATGTTGTTTGAAGTTGACACGCGTCATTGTGGAACGTAAAACATATTCGGATGCGTCACCGCGGTTGAAGTGTTTTTGTGTCGTTACGATTTCTTTTTCCACAGCTGTTGCGCCATCAAGGAATGTCACAGCAAGCTCTAATTCGTTACGATTTAGTTCACCCAATGCTTTTAATTCTTCTTCTGACGCATACATATTACCAATGATAACGTCGTCGATCAACCCTGTATTCCAAAGGTCTTTCGCTTGCACAGTGATTGGCATACCGCGATGTTCTTCGAGCGTTGGAAGACCACCATCTACTACAAACCATGGGCCGAATTTACCAACATTAGAAGAAACGAAAGCCGCTGTACGCAAATTATATTTTTTAAATTGCTCGCTTGTACGAAGGAAATGTTCGCGAGAAAGCGCTGTATAACGACGTGGATAGAAGTTATGGCACCCGATGATATTAGACACATTCGCCTGATAAGAAAGGATATTATCCACATATTTCGTTCCGTTCGAGATGTTTAGTTCAATTTGCAAATCATTATCATCAAAAGACATTGCGGCCTCTTCAGAACCAGAAAATCCTAAATCTAAACGCAGACCGGACAAGCCCAACTCTTTAAAACGACCTAAGTCTTGATATGTCAAATTAAGTGAAGCGAAAACTCCAGGATCAACGTCGGCAATAACTTCATAACCTAATTTGTTCGCTGTTTGGCAAATCGTTTCTAGTTTCGCGAACTCAGCCTCGTCATTAGCGGAGATCAAACACGTGAAAATACGGCTAAAACCATATTTGGCGGCTGTCTCGATGTAGTTTAAAGAATCCTCCAGTGGTGCGTGTTGTGGAAATACTGAAATACCTAATTTTCTCATAATAAGTAAACTTCCTCTCTAAATGTATTTAAAACAGGGGCGAGGAAAATTCCTCACCCCTGTTTTGATACTTATTTAACGCGGTATAATTCTACAATTTCGATCGCTAAATCTTTAAACGTAATAGCGTTCATCAAGTGATCTTGTGCGTGAACTAGAAGTAATGATACTTCTGTTTTCTCACCACGAGCTTCGCCTTGAATTAGTTTTGTTTGTGAATGATGCGCTTCAAGTAAAGATTGTTCTGCTTTTTGGATTTGTTCATCCGCTAAAGCAAAGTCACCTTTTTTGGCTGCGTCGATCGCTAGCATTGCATCACTTTTCGCGTTGCCACCAAACATGATTAGATTCATAATTGTTAGTTCTAATTCTTCCATTTAGTTCCACATCCTCGAGTATTATTATTGATCTTCTAAGAAATGTTACTTTCTTCATGCATTTATCGAAGTGTCTTGTTCGGTGTCTAGCTTCCTAACGCCAGCTTCTCGGAAATTTCGTGACCTCCGCAAAAGCCAAAGGAAGGCTTTTTCTGCGCCCTCTAACAATTTCTGTCGAAGCTAACGGGCGTTGTCAGCACTTCATATTAAAAGTTGTCTTTTGTTTCTTCTCCGGCCGCTGCTGCTTTTTCGCGACGGATTTCTTGGATTTCTGCTACTTTAATGAATGGTGCATAAATTAGTACGGCAACGGCGATATTGACCGCGGCTAGTACCCCACCTGTCCAGCTTTGTGTTGCTAATACCCCGCCAATGATCGGCGGTGTAGTCCATGGTGTTACGATTGTTGCTGCTGGAACCAAGCCTAGTGATGTTGCAAAATAAGCGATTGTAACCAGCACTAGTGGAGCCAAAATGTAAGGTACGAATAGGATTGGATTTAACACAATCGGTAGACCAAACATTAATGGTTCGTTGATGTTGAATAGTCCAGGAGCTGAGGCTAGTCCTGATACTGTCACGTATTGTTTATGTCGGCGGCCGAATAGGAATACCGAAATAATAATCGCGATTGTTGCACCAGTTCCGCCTAAGTTGACGAAAGAGTCAAAGAAAGGTTTGTTAACGATATAAGGAGCGTCTAGTCCTAATTTTAATGCTTCAACGTTTTTAGCGATTGCATCCACGTTGATCGTTTGCATGAATGGCTCGATAATATTCGCACCGTGAAGTCCGAAGAACCATAGGAATGAAGAAATGAAAGCAAGTAACAATGCTGCTGGTAAAGTATTAGCAAGACCCATGAATGGTTCTTGAATTAGTTTGTAGAACTCGCCAACGATATCTTTTACACCAAGTCCGAAAAGGATCGTTGTAAACATCGCGAAAATACTCACTGTGATCATCGCTGGGAAAAGTGCTGCGAAAGATCTAGATACTGCAGGCGGAACACCGTCTGGCATTTTGATGATAAGTTTTTGATTGCCACTTAAACGTGTGAATAATTCTGTTGAAATAAGTGCAACAAGTAGTGCTAAAAATAGTCCTGATGAGCTAAGCCCAGTCAAACCACCAATGGCAAAGAAAGAAGAAACAGATACAACACCGCTTGATAAAGCATCTTTATCATACGATTTCGCTAAATTGTACGCTACGGTAAAAGCAGTTAAAAGTGCTAGAATCGCGAAAGTACCGTTCCAAATATTTCCCCCAAAAGATTTCCAAAGTGCTTCCCCGAATAAATTATTCATAAAGTCTTGGTAAGCTTGGATTGGTAAGTTGTTGATCAATGTCCCTAATGACCCCAAGATCATTAATGGCATAGTTGAGATGAAACCATCACGGATAGCGACTAAGTGGCGCTGCCCTCCAACTTTGGCTGCATACGGAATAAAATATTTTTCCATAAATGCGATAAAACCATTCATTTGTAATTCCCCCAATAATTTTTAATTTGGATGAGACAATCGTCCCCTCCTATATTTAAGCAGTCACGATGTACCGCTTATTCCCCAAGTAATTGTAAAGCTTGATCTAATACTTTGCCACCGTTCATCATACCATAATCAATACTGTTGATGACTGCAACTGGTTTTCCAAACGGCTCTAGTTTTTTCTTGAACTTGCTTTCTAAAAACCTCACTTGTGGCCCAAGTAATAAGACGTCGATCTTGTCAATATTATCTGGCGCCTCCGCTTCAGATACTGCAAAAATCGTAGCTTCGAGATTCCTATCCTCGGCCGCCTTCTCCATTTTTGTGACGAGTAAACTGGTTGACATTCCCGCGGAACAAACTAACATGATTGTTTTCACTTCGATTCATCCTCCCTAAACGCTATTTCTTAAACCTCACTATCTATAAATGCAAGTTCCGTGCCAACTTTAAATTAGGCAGAAAATGCGTCAAATCGCGGTTTTGTTGCTTACACATGCACAAAGAGCAAGTGTGTAAAATATGTACACACTTGCTCTTGTTGCGTCACTGTTCTTTTGTGATCACTTTGTTCGCCGTCATCATTTGCGTCAAATAAGCGATTTCTGACTGAGGGACAATAATATTATACTCAATATTTATATTTTCCATCATCTGTTGGGTAATCTGCATTTCAATCATGTGTTTCTTCGTGAATTCATCAATATTCGGGAATTCACGATCCACGCCACCGAGCTTCATTCGCTCCACCAGAAACGCTAAATGTAAGATGATGCCGATATCAACACCCGGTTCGAGCACTAAGTTCATTTGGACTTGTAATTCCGAAATGATTTTGCGCAAGAAGTACACGAGTTGTTCTGGGGAATCCACCTCTTTTAGGTTGCCTTCTAATGAAGAAATCAGTTGTTCGTACGGAACTTCATCGTTGATAATGCGTTTCACAATGTCCAAGCCGCCATCAGAAAATACTTCCAACGCGCTAAAATACGGAATATCGCGATATTGGAACGCAACGGAACCCATGATCGCCAAGATGTTGTATTCCTCCATCAATTGGTCGATGCGTTCGCGGAAAGCTTCTTTATGCAAAAACTGCAAAACAATGATTTCGACTTTCGATTCATCAATCACTGGCGCCACGCGGGCTCGTAATTGCTCTGCAACGCCTTCTCCTGTAAAACAAGTAAAGATAACGGCATTCTTCGTCGGTTTTGTTCGCAAAATTTGCGCCTTATATTTATTTTCAAAAAGTTGTTGGCAGCTCTGATAGATATCTTCGAGCCCACGTCCAAGTGAGGCTTTGCGGATCGCTTCAAGCACAACTGGTGTGCTCGTCATGCTGACCGTCTTCGTGCGAATCCCAAGTTCTTCGGTCATCATATTCCCAAACGATGTCAGCGAACCCATATCTGATAAAATGAGGACGCCTTTCGTCGGATTTAGTTGCTTCACTTTTGCCTTTACTTTCTCGTACATCACTTTTACTTCCATCGATAGCGGCATATCCATCGCGGTGCCTGTTTCGATATTCAGAAGTTCCTGCACCGTTTCGACCATACTCGTGGCAGTAGATCGGCCATGCATCATCACGATGACCTCGACTTGCGCCTCCTGTGTAAAAATCGATTCCACGACCTCTTCTGTTAAGAACATCGTCAAAAAACCAATTTCATCAAAGGGAATCTCGATGCCTAGGGCTTGTTCAAGTAATCCCGAAATATCAATCGCAGCCTGGAATTCCTTCGAGTATTTCTTACGGATATTATTCAAATCAGGATGGACAATATGTTTTTGTTCTCGAATCCGCTCAATCGTGCTCTGTAAATGAAGTGCAAACGCGAATCGCATTTTTTCATTGTATTTACGGTCTAGTCGTTCCTCGGCCAAATGATAAACTTGATCGGTGAGCTCCCACACCTCAGGACCAATAATGTCCTTGGCCGATTGTTGCGTTGGAAGTTGTCCCATATATTCGTGAAAATATTGATCAACATCCATGTAGAGCGCTTCCTCAAGCTCCGACTGATCTTTTCCCTCTTTCATCAGCTGATCGGCCTTCGTCTGAATCGCTTGGTACACATCATCCACATCTTCAATCGCGATATCATTCGCTTCACTCGTATCATAAAATTTAAAAATCGTCTTGTTCACATCAATCAACCGGTTCATCTTCTCCGGCTCGTCTTTCAAATGAAGCAAACCTTTTTGCACATAGATCGGCAAATCATCCTGCTCAATTAAAATGTAGTTCGTTGCCTTCGTCTTATAATGCAAAAATGCCTTCGCACAAGCCAGTTTCAAATCGCGTTGTAGCTGACCAACATTGGCGCTAGCATGATAGAGTAAAAATGCCATCAACGCCTGACGATGCACTCGAATCGTTTGGTGCAACCGCGTCGCTTCTTGCCCTAAGAAAAACTCGATTAACTGGTAGCGTTCTTCTAACTGCCGTTCCGCGAGTGGCGGTAACGTGATCGTCATTGGAATCCGCCTTGTAAAAGTTTCCAACAAGAAATTGTCTGGCGATTCCGTCGTTGCTCCAATGATTTGTACTTGCGCGGTATGCACTGCCTGACTTTCCCCGAGCGGCCGATATTCGCCTTTATCGATAAACGTAAATAGCATTTCCTGGCCTTCCGGTGGTAAGCGGTGAATCTCATCTAAGAATAAAATTCCGCCATCTGCCTTAGCAAGCAAGCCCTCACGTGTTTGCTCCGCGCCGGTATAAGCCCCTTTAATCACCCCAAAAATGTGACCAAAAAGCAGTTGTGGATTTTGCGCATAGTCCGCACAGTTAAATGATACAAACGGCGCTTTTTTGCCCACCATCTCGGATTCCCGAGCAAACTTATACATGCATTCTGCAAATAAGGACTTCCCTGTACCTGTTTTCCCAAGAATCAGTGTATGTAAACCATTTGGCGGATAAAGAATAGCCGCTTTCGCTTGTTGAATACTTACTTTCAAACTTTGCGCAGAACCAATTAAACGATCAAAAGCGGAGTGAGTCCCCCCAATCCCCGACTTTACGTCCGCTTCTGTAAACGCTTGATAAAGAACCGGCTTGCCAGGAAGTTTTTCGATCTGCTCTTCTTTAAAAAGCTCATTTAAATAACGACTTGCATTAGCACGATCCATTTGTAATTTTTCAGCAACATCATTTGCTGTCAACTTACCATTCACACTATTAAGAAGCTTAAAAACTTCATCTTTTCTACTAAGCATGCGTTCCGACTCCTTACTAAAAAGCTCTATACTTCTCATTATACCTGTAATCAGGGTGATTCGGCAAACTAAAAAATCAATAGCTTGTAAAATATACTGCCACATTTGCAGTTTCAGGAAAGAAGCTTCATGAATGGTATTATAAGCAAAAAAACCATGAAACAAAGCGCATCACATTGGCAAACTCGGTTCCATGGGTTTCTTTTTATTTACGTTTAGCCTTAGTTTCAAAATCATCCGTCAAAACACCTTCGTAATAGCGAACTTTAATCGGATCTTTGTTCAGTTCTTTCAAATATTGGCGCAGTGTGCGGGCTTCGCGCTCGTTAGCAAATGAGACGACGGTTCCTGCTTTACCCATTCGGCCGGTACGCCCCGAGCGATGTGTGTATTGTTTCGCGTCCATCGCCACGTCACAGTGGATGACGAACGGTAAATCTGGAATGTCCAAACCGCGCGCGGCGACATCGGTAACAATCAAGTACGTCAATTCTGCTTTTTTGAAGGCCGCTAAGTATTTTTTACGCTTTTCTTTGTCCACTTCTCCGTGTATTCCAGCTGCTGCAACACCATCATATTGCAGTTTCTCCAAAATGATGTCCATCCGAACCTTGTCCTTCACGAAAACAAGCGCATGCATTCCTTCTACATTAGATATCCGGCGCAGTAAAATCGCTTTATCACGCGGCTGCTCCACATCCATGTAAAGATGGTTCACATTGGCGTTGCTTTCCTCAGCCTTCGCTTCAATCATGACTGGCTCGATCTCACTGTTGCGGTAAAACATCATCGGATCGTCCAATTTCGTCGCTGAAGCCATCACTAATTGACGATCACGCATGGCGCTGTTCACAATCTCAAGCACAGTCGGAACATTTTCACGAATGAGCAACTGGTCACATTCATCCAGCGTAATCATTTTCACTTCATGCATCTTGATTTTCTTCTGTTTAATCAGCTCCAAAACACGACCAGGTGACCCCACAATGACTTGTGGTTTCTTTTTGAGGTTGTCGATTTGGCGCTTGATGTTGGCGCTACCGATGATCCCGACTACTTTCAGTCCAGCCGGTAACCACGAACGTACCACATCGGCGATCTGCATCACGAGTTCATGCGAAGGTGCTAAAATAAGCCATTGCGTATGTGGTTTTACTTCCAATTTCTCAATAGCCGGCAATGTGTATGCGACCGTTTTTCCCGTTCCCGTTGGCGAAACCGCGATCACGTCTTGGCCCTCTTTAATCGGCGTATATAACTGCTGCTGAATCTCCGTCATCGCTTCATAGTTATGGGCTTTCCACTGCTCGGCCCAGATTTCAGGTACTTCATTTATATTCATAGTAAACTCCTTTTTCCTCTAAATTAGCTAGTACCATCATACCATGTTTTCGCAGAATCAACAAAACCAGACAATTCGCATCATCTGGTTTCAAATTATTATTTTTCGACTTTATACCAAATACCATTTTGATGGCGCAGGTCATTCGAAATTTGGAGTACAGCTTTACTTAGATCTTCTAAGTCCTCGTACGCCAATGTGTCCTTTTCGGTGATGATTCTGGCAAACTCGGTCGCTTCGAATTCCATGTCGTTTGGAATCGTTGACATCGCGAGCTCCTCTATTTCTTTCGTGTGGTTATCGGCGTATTGAATGCTTTGGATGCCGGTCAACGGGTCGACGACAAGCGTACCTTTTTCGCCATATATTTCACTTGGTAAGAAAGATTGAGACATCTTCGCTTGCAAAATTGTCACCGTAAAGTCTGGATATTCAAAAATAACCGGACCGCCACCATCGACGCCTGTCCGCAATTTCGTCGCAAAATAAGTCGCTTTTTCAGGAACTCCGAACAGCGCAACCGCCGTGTACATCGGATAGACACCTAAGTCCACGAGCGAACCACCTGAAAATTGGAGTGAGAAAATGTTCGGTTCTTCGCCTGCAAGCACGTTATCGTAACGCGACGAATAATTCATATAAGCAAGCGTCGCACCGTGCAGTTTCCCTACTTTTTGGATGCTATCTTGGAGAATCTTGAAGTTTGGTTCTTGAATATGACGCGCCGCTTCGAAAAGAAAAACGCCATTTTCTTTTGCTATTTTATGCGCATCTTCTAATTCTGCAACCGTCGAGAAAATCGGTTTTTCGACGATGACATGTTTTTTGTGACGCAAGAAATGTAGGGCATGTTCGTAATGCATCGCGTTTGGCGAAGCAATATAAACCGCGTCTACAACATCCGATGCCGCCATCAATTCAATATCATCAAAATAGTTTTCCACTTTATATTTCTCACCAAAGGCATATGCTTTTTCGAGTGTGCGAGAATAAACCGCTGAAAGCTCCCAATCTCCCGAGTTAATCGCGCCTTCTACAAATGCGTCTGTAATCCAATTCGTTCCCATAATACCAAGCTTCATCACAAAACTTCCCTTCCTCATATGTTCTCCTCTTTAGTATAGCGGAAAACCGGAAAATTTGCGAAGAGATTGGTTAGGCGTTTGCAAAATCGTGATTTATAAAGTCCACTAATGTAAATGCACTATTTTCATATTCAAATTTCAAAATACAACAGTTTTTGAGTCCACTTATTGGCCCGATTTGGCTGGTCGCTTCCCAATTCCGCGCGAACTGGGCACAAGCTGCGCCATGTGAAACTGCCAAAACGACGTCATGATTCTCTTGGCTCATGATGGACTCCATCGTTTCGACAAGCCGCGCGCGGAAATCCATTTCTCGTTCGCCGCCAAATCCTGCGAAAAAGTCGCCATATGGGAGCGGCGGGTTCAAGTCCTCACTCTCACCCTCGAACGTGCCGAAATTCCATTCTTTCAGTCCTTTTAGTCGTGTGTAGTCCATATTCGTAATCCGTTCTAGCGTGTCGCAAGCCCGCTCGGATGTGGAGCTGTAGGCTTTCGTAAATACAATACCATTATCTTTGAAATAACTGCTCGCGATGTTAGCTTGTTGGATTCCTAATTCGGTCAGCGGTGCATCGCAAAATCCTTGAATTTTTTTACGTACGTTAAATAATGTTTGGCCATGTCTCATTAAATATAGTGTTTTCTTCAATTTACTTTCCCCCATATCCATTCTCAAGTGTGCACTGGCTCACTCGTAGTAAACCGTGTGCTACCAGTATATCATTTGTTATTTGCGAAAAATCGAAAACCCGCTCTAGACCAATATGTGGTGCCGCCCGATAGATAAGTTCTTTCACCTCTTCCGGTTTTATGCCGATCTGAAGCGCCTTGTTTAGCATCCTTTTGTATTCACTCACACGTTGCCTCATGATTAGCGCCGTCAGTCTTAGTTTCATTTGTTGATTTGGAAATAAGTAATTCTGATTATCTTGTGCCACATTACTAGCAGTCATTCCTACCTCCTCCTTTATCTAACAGTATAAAGATTGGAGTGCACTCCAAGTCAAATTTCATGCGAGGAGCAGGTATAAAAAAACCTGCCGTTCTGCGGTAACGATTGAGTTACTGAGAGCGACAGAATTTTGGTTGATGAAGATTGTTGTTGTGAAAAATCGCGGTTTTGAGGATATCTGGATCATAAATTGCTTAAATAAAACGATTTCAGAGGGATTGGCAAACTTACAGCCAAGTAGATTTACATTACACAATACTTAGATAAAACGAGATTTGCTTATCAGATATCGAAACTGTTAGAAGCATTTACATTACACAATACTTAGATAAAACGTCAAAGAACAATTAAACGGGGAATTTTCATTTTCATTACACAATACTTAGATAAAACGATGCTTTCATGCCACCGACTACATTATCTAATGAATTTACATTACACAATACTTAGATAAAACGCAGATGTTACAGATGCGCAACTGGCAAAATACAATTTACATTACACAATACTTAGATAAAACCTTGATGCGAAAGCCGCAAAGGCAGGTGATGACGAATTTACATTACACAATACTTAGATAAAACAGTGTTTCGAGTGTTCGCAAGTAGTGACGAAAATGAATTTACATTACACAATACTTAGATAAAACGGTGTTATACCTGCCACAGAAGCAAGCGAAGCGCTATTTACATTACACAATACTTAGATAAAACCCGTACCCATTTCAGCCCTACTCCCATCATACCTCAAAGGGGCTAATCTGTCGACCGATGACAAAATCGGGATTTCTAGCGCTTGATTTTACAAAAATATTTTATGAAAAGAGCCTAATCGTTGTTGTACCAGTCATTAACAAAAATCTGTCGATCCCCTGTAGTTTTTACGCTACTGGAGGTCGACAGATTTTAATGAATCCATTCTATTTAGGCACCATTGTGGACACAGTTTACTCTTTTTTCATTTATTAGCTTCTGCCTGGCTCTCAATATCTCCCTACAAACTGTGGAAGATATCTATTTTGAAACATTCCCAGTAGATTTGTTGGTGGAAGAATCGTTGGTAAGGCAACAGGCATCATGACAGGTAGGCTTCCCGTACCAAAATAATAGGCTTGATAAACTAATTTTGAACAATAGTTTGGATCTGTGCTTTTCAATGCGGATGTAATTTTATAATCGATATGCCTATCTTTTACTGCTGCTCCTTTTGAGGAATAATAGTTTTTATCAGCATACGTTGCTACCGTTTTAGCAAGGGACTGATTTTGTAGTCTGTAGACACTTGTCCAGTATTTAATATTTTTATTGATCCACTCTCTTTTTGTATACTGATTATTATTATCTTTTATGCCGTTTTTCCAATTAGCTCCACCAGTCATTTCTAAAATATGATTATCTCCGTTAGCGATAGCCGCGTGACCTATAAATCCTGAACTTGTTTTTTCAGATACAATCAGAATATCACCGGCTTTAACCGTGGCACAGAACTTCTCAATGTTATCCGCTGCAGACCTCCCAGTTCCTGTTACGGTACTCTTTTCGCCCCCAACCGGCTCATTAGATCCCTTCATAACACCAAAGTTATTTAAAACTAGCCACGCTTCATAAGACATGCCTTCAAAAATATCATTTTGAACAGACAGGTCATACGTCGGTTTAAATGTGTTTTTCTCGTCCTTTAACCATTCATTTAAAGGATATTTATGGGCATCTATCGCACCCTTCTCCACACCTATACTATATAACTCTTCGGCTGTTACATTTTTATTGTCCTGCGCTTGTACTTCTCCAGTGAATGGAAAAATCATCCCAACACACAGAAGTATTGTCATCCATCGTAAAACTTTTCTCATGATTACAACCCTTTCATTCGTTTAATAAAATGACCCGATCATAAAAACTACAAACTGTGCGAGTAGTATCACACTGGATATAAAGAAAAATAACAACGACAACCATCTGTATTCCTTATACCGGATACTTGCAAAAAGGCATGTTAAAACACTTATTAATGGTATACCTACGTACAGAACAAATATGTAACCTTTTCCCAAACTTGCTTCTAGAGAGACAAGTGCATCCCAAACCATTTCAAATGAAGACCATTCGTTTCCCATAATTCCTGATATGATGAACAGTATTAGGCTTAAAACAAACGGAACGTAGCAACACAATATCCTTACTCTCACCTGAAACACCTCTTAATATTTCTCATTCTGTATATACTCACGATTTTCTAGCAAGTCTCCTTATTTTGTAATTTAATGTTATTAATAGTTATAATATAGATACTTTCGCGATTTTATTATACCATAATTTGGATTTTAAGATCAAATGATAATTGAAAGAAATACTACTATATGATGGAATATTTTTTTGCTCAAAACTGTTGGGCTGATCACTACATATGACTCTTCTGTAGTTTGTATGTTACATTTCGCATTATGATAAAACAAAAAAGAAGATAGCTATAAATCGCTATCTCCGGTTTTCATTGTACAATACTTAGATAAAATCTGAGCCCACCGTCCAAACAAAATGGCAAATCCCTTATTTACATTACATAATACTTAGATAAAACGTCGATCATATGATAGAGACGAACACAAGCGAAGGAATTTACATTACACAATACTTAGATAAAACACTGTGACTTCCAAGACGGAATCGGCTCGCTTTCGTATTTACATTACACAATACTTAGATAAAACTTGTCCCTTCGGTGCTATAAACATTACCCGTGCACTATTTACATTACACAATACTTAGATAAAACCCGTACCCATTTCAGCCCTACTCCCATCATACCTCAAAGAGACTAATCTGTCGATCGACAACAAAACCATAATTTTTAGAGTCTCAGTCTGTAGAAATATTCGAAAAAACCTTCCTAACCTCAGTTATACAAGTCGTTAAACAAAATCTGTCGATCTCCTGTAGTTTTTACGCTACTAGAGGTCGACAGATTTCGATGAGCCTATTTTATTCCTTTATGGATTCTATTATTTTTATATTGATTCGTACCAATTTTTATGACTTTATTTACCTTTTCTTCTTGAAAATACAAAAATAATACATGAGATGATCGCTAGGAAAAATAGTACTATTTTATAAATTAGGATTGTAAATAGATCTGTTCAAGCCGGCGTCCCTTTTTTCATATCGATCCCACCTTTGACTATGTTTGCATTTTTTTGATAACTATCCCACCATTTAGATTACCAAATTGATGCTATTTTGCTTCCTTTCTTAGACTACACAATACTTGCGGAAAACGCAACAAAAAGATTATAGGTATTTTATTCTTATTTGTATGTTATAGTATCATTTGTATCTTCTCGGTTTACGTTGAATGAACCCGATAGCTAAGAAAGCCTAATGGTAGCGCTATACCTTCTGCTAACTCGTATAGGATTTACATTACAGATTACTTAGATAAAACGCGAATGGCTCTATATCAACGTTCATCATCACTATAATTTACATTTCATATTACTTAGATAAAACTTCGATAGCGCAACAGCGACAGCGCAAGGGACGACATTTACATTTCACATTACTTAGATAAAACTATATAACCATCTAACCAATTGACTTCATGGAAAGTATTTACATTTCGCATTACTTAGATAAAACGCTTTATTGCCGAACACGACGCGGAAGATGAGTATTATTTACATTTCACATTAGATAAAACGACGCTAAACCCTGTAACAGCGACCATCGCAGCTATATTTACATTTCACATTACTTAGATAAAACTTTGAGTCAATAATCATCCACATTAGGAATGTTATATTTACATTTCACATTACTTAGATAAAACGGGGAGAAGAATCTGGACCTCCCTTAGTGACAAAATTTACATTTCACATTACTTAGATAAAACCCGTGCCTTTTTAGCCCTACTCCCATCATACCTCAAGAGCCCTAATCTGTCGATCGACAACAAAATCGTTTTTTTCGTTAGCTTAACCTTGCTCTCGTTCTTTGCAAAACCGGTCTAATCCTAGTCATACCAATCGATAAAGAAAATCTGTCGATCGCCGGTAGTTTTTGCGCTACTGGGGGTCGACAGATTTTTGAGCCTTCTTGTTTTTTTATGGTAGGAATGTTTCGCCCATTAGGTAGAAATCGACTTCTCGGGCGGCTTCGCGTCCTTCGTTGATCGCGGTTACGACGAGGCTTTGGCCATATCTTGCGTCGCCGCATGCGAAGATGCCTTCGACGTCGGTACGGTAAAATCCTTTGGCGGCCTCGATGGTGTGGCGGTTTGTTTTGGCCACTTTGAAATCTTTGAAAATGGATGGGGTCGCACCGGCGAATCCAATTGCGATTAGCACGATGTCGGCATCCCAAATCTTCTCGGAATTGGGAACTTCAACGAGGTTTCGCTCGGCGTCAACGTGGTCAACGTCGATAGTGCGTAATCCTGTGAGTTCTCCTTTTTCATTTTTGATGAATTCGGTACTGTTTACTAAGTATTGACGTGGATCGGCGCCGTAGACTGCTTCTGCTTCGCTGTGGGCGTAATCCATTTGGAACACTTTTGGATATTGTGGCCACGGGTTTTGAATGGCTCGCAAATCTGGAAGTTTGTCGCGTAGGCCGAATTGGTAGATGCTTTTCGCGCCTTGTCTCAAAGCTGTGGCTACGCAATCGGCGCCTGTGTCGCCGCCGCCGATCACAATGACGTTTTTGCCTTCTGCGGACAGGGTTTGGACGCCGCCATTGTCGAGGTTGTCTTTGATGCTTTGTGTGAGGTAGTCAACGGCGAAATGGATGCCTTTTGCGTCGCGGCCTGGAAGCTTGACGTCGCGGGCGTTTCCAGCACCTGTTGCTAGCACGACGGAATCGTATTCGGCTTTTAGTTGCGCCATTGGGATGTCTTTCCCGGCTTCGATGTTGGTCACGAACTCGACGCCTTCTTCGGCCATCAGGTTGACGCGACGGTTAATCGAGTCTTTTTCGAGTTTCATCGTCGGGATGCCGTACATGAGCAAGCCTCCGATTCGGTCGCTTTTTTCGAAAACGGTGACGTTGTGGCCGGCTTTGTTTAGTTGGTCAGCGCACGCGAGTCCTGCTGGACCGGAGCCGATGATGGCGATGCGTTTTCCGGTTCGTTTTTGTGGTGCTTGGGCTTTGATCCAGCCTTCTTCAAAGCCGCGGTCGATAATCGCTTTTTCGATGGATTTAATGCCGACTGCGGGCTCTGAGATTGCGACTGTGCAGGAGCCTTCGCATGGTGCTGGACAAACGCGGCCGGTGAACTCTGGGAAGTTATTTGTTTTTAAAAGGAGATCTAAGGCTTCGCGCCATTCTCCGCGGTACACGGCGTCGTTCCACTCGGGAATCAGGTTGTGTAGCGGGCATCCAGACACGCCGTTTTTGATTTCTTCGCCTGTGTGGCAAAATGGTACGCCGCAGTCCATGCAACGCGCGGCTTGTATTTGTAAATCGACTACGGGCATCGGTAAATTGTATTCGTTCCAGTCGCGCGTCCGTTTTAGTGGATCGCGGACTGGGCTTGGAATTCGGTCATATTCGATAAATCCTGTCGCTTTTCCCATTGTTTTTCAGCTCCTTATTTTGAAATTATTCTGAGCTCTGCGCCTCTTTCAAGTGTTCTCAGTCTAGCTTCATCCGCTAGCTCTTCGAAAACTTGTTGAGGTTCTTAGAAAAGTATTTTATTTTCTTAGAACATCAATATGAGTGCGACCGAAAGGAGCATTCGTTCATCTCGGCCGCTCCAGTTTTTTTCAGAGCTGAACGAGCGGATTCTGCTTCCTATTTGCTTACCTCAACTAAAAGTCCGTCTTTGTGCTCATAGAAAGCCTGTAACTCCGCGGCATCGTGGGTTTGGCCTTCGCCTTCTAGTTTTTCGATGCGGGTTAGCATGATTTCAAATTCGTTCGGGATGACGTAAACGAAATTCGTGATTTCGCGTTCCCAGTTTGCAAGTAGTTGGCGGGCAAATTCGCTGTCAGTATAGCGCACGTGATTTTCCACAAGTTCGCGTAGTTTCCGTTCTTCGCGCGGTGTCGTAATCCCTCGACACGTCACGAGTTCTGGATTCACTTTTGCGTTGAAATGGGCTTGGTCTGGGGCGTAAACGTAAGCCACACCGCCGGACATCCCTGCTGCAAAATTCTCACCGGTTTCGCCGAGGACAACCACGGTTCCGCCAGTCATATATTCACAGCCGTTATCGCCAATTCCTTCGACGACCACGTCTGCGCCACTGTTACGGACGGCAAAACGTGCACCGGCTTTTCCATGAATGTACGCTTCACCGTCTGTCGCACCGTAAAGCGTTACGTTTCCGACAATCGCGGAATCATGCGCTACAATCGGTGTTTTCGCGTCTGGTGATACGATGAGTTTCGCGCCGGATAGCCCTTTTCCGAAGTAATCGTTCGCGTCGCCTTCAATGCGCAGCGTCATGCCTTTTGGAGCGAAGGCACCGAAGCTTTGACCAGCCGCGCCCGTGAAGGTTAGGTCGATCGTATCTTCTGGGAGGCCAGCCGCGCCGTATTTCTTGCTGATATAAGAACCGGTAATCGTGCCAATCGCGCGGTCAATATTGCGAACTGGGAAGCGTCCAGTGACTTTCTCACCGCGTTCAATCGCAGGCGCCACAACGGCTTTCAACTCGCGCATATCCAGCGTTTGGTCGATTTTATGGTCTTGTTCTTTCGTGCAGAACTGGACTTGTTTTTGGTAAAATTCGTCCGTGTATAGCATATTGGAAAAATCGAGATGTTTCGCTTTCCAATGCGATTCCTTGCGTTCATGGGTCTCCAAATATTCTTTGTGCCCGATAATTTCCTCAAGGCTGCGGAAACCAAGTTCGGCCATCGTTTCACGCATTTCAGCAACAATAAAGTTGAAAAAATTCACGACGTAATCTGCGGAACCACCAAATTTTTTACGAAGTTCTGGGTTCTGCGTCGCCACTCCGACGGGACACGTATCCATATGGCACACGCGCATCATCACGCAACCGAGCGTTACAAGCGGTGCCGTCGCAAAACCGTATTCTTCCGCGCCAAGCATAGCGGCAACTAGTACGTCTTTTCCTGTCATCAGTTTGCCGTCCGTTTCCACGACCACTTGATTACGCAAACCGTTCAGCAGCAACGTTTGGTGCGTCTCCGCCAAGCCAATTTCCCACGGAACACCTGTATGGCGAATACTGCTCCGCGCCGCCGCACCTGTTCCGCCTTCATAACCGCTGACCAAGATCACGTCGGCAAATCCTTTCGCAACACCCGCTGCGATCGTGCCAATTCCCGTTTTCGATACGAGTTTCACGTTAATTCGCGCGTCTTTGTTGGCATTTTTCAAGTCAAAAATAAGTTGGGATAAATCCTCGATGGAATAGATATCATGATGTGGTGGTGGAGAGATGAGCCCTACGCCCGTCGTTGATCCGCGGGTTTTCGAAATCCACGGATATACTTTCTCGCCTGGCAAATGACCGCCCTCGCCTGGTTTCGCGCCTTGCGCCATCTTGATTTGCAGCTCGTCGGCGTTTACCAAATAGTGACTCGTCACGCCGAACCGACCAGATGCGACTTGCTTGATCGCACTCCGACGCCAATCGCCGTTTGCATCACGCTCGAACCGGTCTGGATTTTCGCCGCCTTCCCCGCTGTTGCTTTTCCCGCCAATTCGGTTCATCGCAATCGCGAGCGACTCGTGCGCCTCTTGACTGATGGAACCGTAAGACATCGCGCCCGACTTGAAGCGTTTGAAAATGGCTTCGGCAGGCTCGACTTCTTCGATTGGAATCGGCTTGCGACCGAGCGAATTGAATGTCAGCAAACCACGAAGGAAGGCGTTATTTTGATTCTGCATTAAATCGGAATATAAATCATACGTTTCGCGATTATTTTCACGCGTCGCCTGTTGCAAAGAATGGATCGCGAGCGGGTTGAAAACATGATATTCGCCGTTCGAGCGCCATTGATACTCGCCACCCGTGTTCAGCGTGAACTCTTGGAAACCGATATCGTGAAACGCCTCGCGATGACGCAACCATGACTCTTGCGCAATGACTTCCAGCGGAATCCCGCCGAGTTGCGACGCCGTTCCTGGGAAGTAATCCGCAATCACATCATTACCAATACCAATCGCTTCAAAAATCTGCGCGCCCCGATAGCTTTGCACGGTAGAAATCCCAATTTTCGACATGACCTTCAAAATCCCGTCCGTAATCGCCTGAATGTAACGCGACTCCGCCTCATCGACCGTAAAACCTTTAATCCGGCCATCTTTAATCAAATTCGCAAACATATCGATCGCCAAGTACGGGAAAATCGCGTCCGCACCGTAGCCAACCAACATCGCACAATGATGCACGTCGCGAGCCTCCGCTGTTTTCACGATCAAGCTCACCTTCATCCGCGTACCCCGTCTCACCAAATGATGATGCAATCCACTCGTCATGAGCAGCGCCGGAATCCCGATAAACTCATCGTTTGTGCCGTCATCCGTAAGCACAAGCAACTCCGCGCCAGCCTCAATTTTCGCATCGGCTTCCGCAAAAAGTCGATCCAGTACTTCCGCCAAATTCTCTTTTTCTTCCGCTCTAAATAATGCATTAATAAACGCCGTCGGTTTCGCAAATTTCTTCTGAAGCGCAATCGAAGCGTATTGTTTCCGAGACAAAATCGGCGTCTCCAAACGGATTCGGTTCGCATTTTGCGCCGTCGGATTTAAAATATTGCCCTCATTTCCAAGCAACGTCATCGTCGAAATAACTGACTCCTCACGCAAACCATCAATCGGTGGATTTGTCACCTGCGCAAATAATTGCTTGAAATAGTTAAACAACAACTGCGGTCGGAATGAAAGCACAGCAAGCGGTGCATCGTAACCCATCGCCCCCATCGGATCCTTTTTCTCCGTCACCATCGGAATCAAGATTTTGCTGAGCTCGTCCTGCGTATAACCATACGCCCGCTGCAACTTGAAGCAGTCCTTCTTATTCAATGAAATATATTCCAAACGATCCTTGTCCGTCAACGTCCCAATCTCCGTCAACTCCGCGTCCAGCCATTCACGATAAGGCTTTTTCGTCGTCAACTCCGATTTGATCACATCATCCGAAATAATCTCGCCTTTTTCCAAATCAATCAGCAGCATCGTACCCGCGCCAACCGTCACTTTGCGGATCACTTCCTCCGGCGCAACAGGCACAACGCCAGTCTCCGAAGAATAAATAATCGTGTGGTCTTTCGTCTCATAATAACGCGCAGGACGCAAGCCATTCCGGTCCAAAATGGTTCCAATCACGCGCCCGTTCGTAAACGAAATCGACGTCGGCCCATCCCAAGGCTCCATCAGCGTACTATGATACTCATAAAACGCCCGTTTCGGATCCGTCATCGCCTTATTTTTATCCCAAGGCTCCGGAATCAACATCATCGCCGCGTGAGGCAACGTCCTCCCCGTCTGCACCAAGAATTCCAGCGCATTATCAAGCGTCGCCGAATCACTTCCATCCTCATCAATGACAGGCATTAGCTTCGCCAAATCCGCGCCAAACAAATCCGATTCCGCGCGCTTCTCACGAGCCTTCATCCAATTCAAATTCCCGCGCTGCGTATTAATTTCCCCATTATGAATCAAATAACGATACGGATGCGCCCGTTCCCAACTCGGAAACGTATTCGTACTAAAACGTGAATGCACCAGCGCGTAAGCCGACGTATAAGCAGGATCCGCCAAGTCCAAATAATACTGATTAATTTGCTCCGGCGTCAACATCCCTTTAAAAATAACCGTCCGCGTCGACAAACTCGGCACATAAAACGTTTCCGTAATCCGTGCATCGCCCATCGCAAAATTCTCGACTTGTTTCCTAATTAAGTATAATTTCCGCTCAAAAGCTTCCTCATCCAACGTCTCATCCTTCGCGATAAAAAGTTGATACACCGCCGGTTCCGTTTTTTGCGCCCCCAGCCCAACCTTCGTCACGTCCGTTGGCAACTTGCGCCATCCTAAGAATGTTTGCCCTTCTTGTTCGATGTAACACTCCGTCGCCGCCTGTAAAATTTTACGTTGTGCCGTGTTTTGTGGGAAATTAAACATCCCCACCGCATAATGATACTTTTCAGGTAATACAATATCGATGTGCGCACAAGCATCGCGGAAGAAGTCGTCCGAAATTTCCAGAAGAATCCCCGCACCATCGCCCGTATCGCCGCCAACCTCGCCGCCACGATGTTTCAACTGACAAAGCATATGAATTCCCTGCTCGACAATTTTATGCGAAGAACGCCCTTTAATATTCGCTACAAAACCAATACCACAAGCGTCATGTTCATTTTTCGGATCGTACAACCCATGTTTTTCAGGCATATTCGTCTGTTTCATCCTAATTCCTCCTCGTGCCGTTATTTAAGATTTCAGATAATTAAAGTTATAATTATGTATCCTGTTCTATATTCTACCCATTAATTTCTAGTTTGTAACGTTTTGGTGTAATGTCTATTTTAATCCTTTTCATTTATCGAAACAATATATATAATAGAATAAAACAATCTCATTTCGAGATAGATCGGAGACAAGCAATGGAATTACGACAATTAAAGTACTTTATTGAAGTCGCGCGCGTCGAACATATGACCCAAGCATCGGAAAATTTACACGTCGCCCAATCTGCCGTGAGTAGACAGATAACGAAACTCGAGGAAGAGCTCGGAATCAAGCTGTTCGACCGTATTGGCCGCAACATGCAACTGACAGCGGTAGGTCAGGATTTCTTGCGCCAAGCCAAAATCGGCCTACAGGAATTGCAAAAAGCCCAGGCAATCGTGGAGGAGTACGCGGATCCGACGATTGGTGAGATTCGGATTGGACTGCCAAACTCGATTGCTACAAAAGTTCTGCCCGCCGTTATTTCTGCGTTTCGGGAGAAGTATCCGCGAATCACGTATCGTTTTATGGAAGGTTCGAATCGCGATTTGAAGCAGATGTTGGTGACTGGCGCGCTTGATGTGACGTTTTTATCGCCGGTGCCAGAAGAAGATGACGAGATTATGCCGCATCGCTTTTTTGATGAGAAGTTGCGATTGATTGTACCAAGTGGGCATCGGTTAGCTGGGGAACATTCCGTTGCGCTCAAGGATTTGGCAGACGAGAAATTTATTTTGTACCCGCAAGATTTCGATTTGTATCATTTAGTGGAAGATACAGCGCGGATGAAAGGCATTGAACTCGAGACAATTTTTCAAAGCCGCGATTTCCACACAATTCAGGGATTGGTTGGTGCAGGACTCGGCATCAGCATTTTGCCCGAGATGATTTTGGATGGGGCGATATTTAAAGAGACGCGGAGTATTGCGTTGATGGACCAGGAATTACGGCGGTCGGTTGGGATAATCACGACAAAAAGACGGAACATGTCGCCGTCTGAGACACTGTTCCGTGATTTTTTGTTGGGGTATTTTGAAGATCGGGTAATTTAGGAAACCTTGTGTAGCATAACGCCATATGGTGCGCTAGCCTTGCATCGTGCTAACATTTTGGCGGATTTTGTATCTTCTCCAATTTGTTTGTACGCAATCGCCAGCGCCCATTCCGCAATTATATTTGGGTTATACATCGGTTTGGATTCATAATAAAGCCTTTCCAATGCCACTACGTATTCTCTAGAGCTGCCTTCCGTTAATATTTTTCCAATCATAATATTCGTATCAAGAGTTCTTATCGCGCGTTCATCTAAAGGAGAGTCCATACTAGTTGCTAGTTCCTTGGCTTTTTCTGCCGCCACTAGGCCTTCGAAATTTCCAGCTTCATAAAGATAGTTATCAAGTGTAATAATGATATATTTAAGTGACTGCTGATAGGAATCACAAATACTCCAATCGATTGTTTCAAGCACAGCACTTACCTTCTGACGCTCTCCATAAAATAAGTACACCAAAGAATCCTGATAGACAGACGCTACTCTTGCATACTGTTCATCTTCAATTTTCGGCATTTTGCGATTAGATTCTTTGATAACATCCTCCGCTGATTGATATTGCCAAGTTGATTTATGCTTTCGTTTACGATATATAATTGTAATTCCAGCCTGTATATATGGGATGATAATTAGACCTCCAAGCATATACCCTATAAAAGTGTTTAAGCTAAAGAGGAACGTCACAATAGCTAATCCAAAGCACCATGAAATTATCCTAAATATCCATTTTCTTAATAAATATGCGTTGTTTGTCTTTTGTTTATTTTTCATTCCGCTGCCCCTTTGTTATTTAAAATTTAAGCTTTTATTTTGTGTAGCATAACGCCGAATGGGGCAGTTTTTTTACATCGTTCTAGCATTTCGGCGGATTTGGCATGGTCGCCAAGTTCGTAGTAAGCGTTTGCCAGCGCCCATTCTGCAATCATATTTGGTTTTTTATTTGGTTTCGAATCGTGATATAGTTCCTCTAATTCAGCTAAACTTTCGTTAGCGGTACCTTCAGTCAATATTTTTCCAATGACGACATACAAATTGTACATTGCTATAGTCTCTTTTGATCCCGGAAATTTAGTGGAAATCGTAGCTAATTCCTTGGCTTTATTTGCGGCAAATAGGCCATTATGGTGATTATCTGCATACAAATAATTATCCAGTGCAATCATCGTATACTTAAATGAATGCTGATATGGAGTCGTGGCACCCCAGTTAAAGTTATCAATAATCGTAAGCGCCTTATCACGCTCTCCGTAAACCAAGCAAACAATCCCAGTATTGGCAGCCATAATTACATCTTTGAGTTTCTTATCCCTCAGCCCCACAAGCCGCCGATTCATCGCATTCGCCGCCTCTGTCGCTGTTGGTTTCAGCCAAGCTTCTTTGTATTTTCGATATTGGTATTTATTCATGATAACCGCATACCCCGTTGTAATAGCTATGATAGCGATAAAAAAATACAGAAAATCTGATTTTACTACAATTAGCAAGATTAGTATAGCAATAACCGCAATCACTGATAAGATTGCAGGTATCCATTTTTTCAGCAGGTATTGGTTATTTTTTGTTTGGTTGCTTTGCATTTTGTGCTCCTTTTTATTAAATATTTTTTAAGACTTATTCCCTTTACATTGGCATTATATTAGGTTTTGGCTCATCAAATCCCTCCGAAGAAAAATCATGAATTATTGGACTTTTCGTTCGCTGTTAATTTCGTACCATTAAAAACTTGCCCAATGTCAGAATACGAGGTTCATTCTTCTCGTTCAAAAATTCCCTTAGCATTTCTATACTTTGGATTATATTTTGTAATTCGATATTCATGCATTGCGTCAGCACTCCTTTTAATTCTAGCTCATTTAAAACGTGTGTAGTAAAATATATTCATGAGCTAGCTCTTCCCTAAGATAAAACACATTCAGGGGTTGAACATTATCAAAATCACATTACAAGGCGAAAAATACTACATCAAATCTTTAAAAACTTATCTATATATTCCCGATTCCCTTCAACAAGAATGGTATCTCAATAAAAAGACAGATTATTGGATTAGCGGAACCTCATCATTTTACACCAATTTAGCCGGTATATTAAAATATCTCAGCACATCAACAACAGGAATCTTCATAATACCAACTCCAAAAGGCATAAACCTGGAGTCACCACTAATTTCAACACCAGAAGATTGGGAATCGACGAACATCATCATTAAGCATCGCAAACAACAAGTCAGTTTTAAGGAATTAAGAGAGCTGCTAAACCAAATCAAGTATATCAAGCCTGAATCATTTCGCCTAAACTATACTTTAGAACCCGAAAAAGTCTTTTACGACAAATACTACTATAAAGATACAAGCATAAAAATAGATATAGATCACGTAAATAATTATCTTTTACTCAGCGGAAGTTCTACCGTCTACACTGATTTATACAATGATATGATTTTCTTTTTATCAAACACCGATGACAGTGAATATGAAGAATCGTTGCCGCACTCTCACTTAGATTTATTCCTTGCAAACAAGATTAATTCGGATATTGGGCTGACTTTTAGTTGTTTTAAGAAATGATGTCTCTACTTTTCCCTTCCATATTCAACGCACGCCTCAGCCAAATATTCGATCCATCTTAATTCAAGATTATCCTTTCCAAAACCTGTTTCTCCCTCAGAACCTGGCATATATCGAACAATTGTCGCGATCTTCTCTGGATAATCAAAATCCGCGTATATTTCTTCTACCATTCCCAATGGATCTTCAAATTCCTGTCTTGTATCAAACAACCATTGCATTATGATGAATAGCAGCTTTTCTTTCAATTCGTCTTCATGAACGCATTCGCTACTCGCCAATTCCTCAATAAAAGGAAAAACCGATTCCCCTTTGAGCAAAAAGCTGATTTCTAAAACCTTATCAAATGTTACTGTTCCGTCCTCTACCTCCGATATTGCATATTCAATTGCAACACTTTCATCAAAGAAGCCATTTTTAATACCGAAATGAATAAAACTCCAATCTAAAACTACCAATTTCACAGCAAAATCATACTGTATTTTTATGTCGCATGAATTCATCTATGCTCACCTCAAATTTTAATCAGGCAGGATTTCTAACACATCTCTAAATAAAATATCACCTTGCGTCTACACTAGCGCAATCTTCTATACTTTGATACAAGGATATTAGCTCTTCTGCATATAAATATCGATACTCCACATAAGATTAATCATAAAGCTCACAAATATCTAGAATATCATGAAACAAGCAAGTTCGGACTGTAAATTGAGGCCCAAATAGCCAAACATCTTCTGGCATTTTTATATCTGGAATCGCAATATCCATTTCTGCATATGAAACCTCAGAATAGCCTTGCTTCTCCAAAAATGTAACGATTTTATCATATATATCAGCTTGACTCATTGTATAAGACTGTCCACCAAATCCATCTAACACAGGCCCCATACGATTTTCATCAATATTCTCTACCTCAAATTCATGCTGAACATAAAAAATAGGAATAATCTTTGAAACATCAATCATCGTACTGTAGGAAACCTTCATTTCATCCTTCTCAAATTCTGGGTAGTCAATAGCAAATCTAATTGAAGGTCCTACCCCAACATCTTGAACCATAACTTTAAACTCTTCATACTCGATTAAACGAACTAAATCGTCTGTGATAATTAATTCAGCTTCACATTGCCGCTTAAAGAAATCATAATCTTTATTGTGATAAATTCTGTTTATTGTTTCCAAGACTAACTCTTCCATTTGTAAAATCCCCTCTCACCTCAATCAAATTTAAAATATTGAATTTCTTTCAGCATTATTGGAACTTAAGAAGTCTGAAAAGGCATCGAGTAGCTTTTTTCAAATACGCCTTACTGTTCACTCAATTCCATCTTCCCGATTAAACTCTATCATTTCATTAACCGCCACTCTAACCCATGACCAAAAATCTTCATATTCTCCTCGTTGCTCATAGCCTTCTGAAGAAAAATCATGGACTAATTGAACTCTGTTTCCTTTTCCAATTTCAAAACATACAATATCATCATTATCATCTCTTTTAGCAAATGGCACTAGATTTCTTTTGGGATACCTAAGTTTTAAATCATAATATCTCCTTGATACTTCTTCTGACTCTAATAGATACCAGAGATCAAAATTTACCAGATTTAACTCTACAATTTTCCGAAAAGATTCTGGATATACATAAATATTAGAATCTATGAAATATGACATCATAATCTTCCTTTCTCCGATTTCCTCTGATTCATTTCAATAATATTAATTATCTCTTTACATTTATTTAACCACTGAATTGCGTTGTCTCTTTCTATTTTAGCTTTATAAATAATCTTATATTCTTTTACAAATTGCGAATAGCAGCTGAATTTATCATTACTTTTCGGCGCGTCATAATGCCATCTGTAAACTGGTGTTACTTGTATATATATTTCTCCTTTTTTATTGTATAGCCATGTTTCAAGGTTATTCGTACTCCATACATTATATTTTGTACCAATCCAATTAGCGCCTTCATAAATCAAGTCATCCTCTATATCTTGATAACTATCATTGCTCAATCTTCCAATCTCTAGCTCTGATAATGAATCTGGTACTTCAAGTTCGTTATTTAATACCTTTTCAAGAAGATTTTTTAGAGCCACTATAGCTTCAATAATGAAATCATCACTGTACAATGTAAAGGTATCGTGAAGAGTTTTTAGCAATATCTTGATTTCATCATACCTGTGAATATCAATTTCTGTACTTGGTATATGTAGTTCTAGACTATCCTGATCATTTACGGATAGAAATAATTTATTTATCACTGATAACCGCTCCTTTCTTGTTTATGAATCACACTTTCTGTAAAACTGATCTTATCTAGGTAATAACACGCCATCCATTGATCTTACCTGTCCATTCTTTATGTATCCAAGAGAAGTATAAAACTTCCCTTGGTGTTAAAATTATTTTTCTTTAACCATTTCTTCTTGTCTATGAATGAATTACATCATCTTTTATTTACTCATCTGCAATCCAGACAAAGTCTTTATTGGATATTGCACACTCCAACATTGCTATAAGCTCATCCAATATAACGCTCTCCACTTCTTTTAATAAAGCTTTCCCTAATTTCTTCGCTGCAGCTGTCGCTTGTTTTGATGTCATTCTTATGTATCCAAGAGAGTACGTAACCCTCTTGGTTTAATTAATTTACGAAAAACCTTTCTATGACTAATGTATTAATTCATTTTTTTAATGCGTGGTTCAACTCTAATAAAGCTTCTTCTACATCACTGGATAATTTCGGATTATTACTGAATGACTGAATTATTTCTCTATATTCCTCCTTCCCAGTGTAGCCTAACATCGTTAAAATATAACTTATACACTCGTCATTAAACATGGATAGATTGGCTAAGATATCTTTCAAATCAATTTCCACATCTAAATCATACGAACTTTCTCCTTCTAAAATTGCGTTTAACATGGCCTCTTTAATATCATTATCTTCTTGTAAAACAACATTTTCAGCCAATAGATTCATTGTATTTAGGGCTTCTTCCATATCTAAATTACCATAATCCAATAAATCTCTTATTCGCCCAATTTCATCTAATTTTATTTGTTTATCTTCTTTTGGTTTACTTAAAATGTCAATAAGACTCATTTTTTCATCTCCTCTTTATTTATTTGGAGCTTGCATCGGTATGTGTGTACTGTTTATAAGTCCTTCATCATAGAATTCACTTGATGGTTTAGATATTCCAGGTGGCTGGAAATTTCCAGATATAGGATCTAAATATTTTTTACCTTGTTGAACTCTAGCTATCCATCCATTTGCAGCATTACTACCTGCTGGTGCAGATGGATCTGGGCCATGGACGCGCACCGTCATTTTAGTTCCTTCTGCTGTTTTCCAAGTGTATTCAAATCCCTCTGTTACCTTGCCAACTTGAGGAGTCAATATCCTCTTGTTTGCATCTTTTGGAATCCTAGAAACAATATCTTCTATACTACCTTTCAGATTAGAAAAATCACCAACTTTACCAGTCCCTATTATTTCATCCAAAGAAGGGGCTTTTTTTGTGCTACTCTTCTTATAAACATTACTACCCCAAACACCTAGGTAGCCTAAATTTAGCATACCGACAGCTCCAGCATAGGCAAATTGCTTTTTCTCCCATTCTGTTAAGACTTTTCCATTGAATGGATTCACCCCTGTTTTGACTGCTAACATTTGTTTCATGTAAATGTCCATCAGGTCAGTACTTATACCACCCGAACTTGTCCCCACGGTGCCATTTTTAACAGCCGCCGTGTAGGCTTTTGTCGCGGCCGCATTTTGTTGTGGCGTATTGCCTGGTTTTGATAGCCAGTAGGTACCATCATCTAGCGGACTCTTCTGATAATCAGAGAAGTTATACGAACTGATTGGCTTCGTATTTTTACATACAGCTTGATACGCTTTATTCTTTCTAGCTTCTTCTGCTTTTTGTTTTGCTTTTTTCTTGGCTGCTAGTTGTTTTTTCACCGTTGCTTTAATTGCTTTTCCTGTTGCTTTGACGTAACTGAAGGCTTTTCGTACTTGTTTGATGCCTGCTTTCTTGATGGTTTTTACAATATGCTTCACTTTTTTGGCTACTTTTTGTACTTTTTTCAGTGCTACTTTTGCCTTTTTGTAAACCTTCTTCGCCACTTTTTTGATTTGTTTGATGGATTTCTTCGCAGCTTTTTTAAACTTGCTTACCGCGCGTTTGACTTTGGTGATGGCTTTCTTGGTAGCACGTTTTATTTTTTTGTAGACTTTTTTAGCCGCTCGCTTGATTTTCTTGATGACGCGCTTCACTTTTTTAACGGTTTTCTTGATAGCTTTCTTGACTTTTTTCACCGCTTTTTTAATGCTCTTGCCGAGTTTCTTCGCTGCTTTTTTGGCTTTGTTTTTGAGTTTCTTCCCTTTTTTCTTCAGCCAATTCATGAAGTGACCGCTCGGATCGCCATAAGAATTGGGATTGTTGCCGCCGTAAATGTAGCGATTTTGGCTTCGTGGATCGTCTAGGGCGCCGCGATAGCTGTCGGCTTGTAGGAATCGACCGGTGTTGGTGTCGTAATTCCGTGCGCGTAGATTTTGTGTGTCGCTGGTGTCGTGCATTTGTGCGCGGTAACCGATTTGGTTCGCCATTGGAACTGCTGCGGTGGCTGTGCCGTAGTCGGTGTAATCGTAATCCGTGCTTTCTTCGCCGTCGGATGTCGTTGCGATATCGGTCAAGCCGTTCTCGTGATAGCTTTCGTCTTCGGTGCCGAGGATTTGGTCGTCTTCGCCAAAGCGGTAATCGGTGCTAGTTTCCGTCGTTTCGCCGTTGTCTTCGGTGGTTTCGTCAAGTTGCGCGACTTGGGTGTACTCTTGCGTTAAGTCGTTAATGTAGCGAATCGTGGTGATCGCTTGGTACCCGACGGATTTGGTTGTTTCTGTCGTGCGTTCGGTGCTTGTCGAGTTGCCGCCATCGCTTTCTTTTAGCTCGGTTTTGCCTTGAATGCCGTCTTTCTCTTGTGTTGTTTTCGTGCCTTTATCTTTCGTCACAACGTCGCTACCTTCTTCGGCGATCGGAGAACACCCTTCAAAATCGCCAGACGCGCGTTTTTCGAGTTGTTTGGCTAGGCTCTCGGTTTTAGTCGTGGTTTCTTTTTGCTTCGTTGTCGTGCCTTCTGTGGCTGTTTTTCCTGGTGTTACTTTGAGTTTGTCTTTGGCTTGTTTGTCGTAGTCTGTGATCCATTCGCTGAGTGTTCCTGTGACTTCTTTGGTTTTGTCGGTGATGGTTTCTTTGCCAATCCGGTTGCCGAATGCGTCGTAGCTGTAGGTCGTGACGTGGCCTTCGTTGTCGGCGGATTGGATGAGTTGGTTTTCACCGTTGTATGTGTACGTTTCTACTTTACCACTTCTTAGTGCTTTTTTGGTAATGTTTCCGTTTTTGTCGTGGGTGTAGGTTGTGTCGGCGTCTCCATCGGCTTGGATCATCGCGAGGATATTGTCGTCATCGTAGTGGTAGGCTTCGATGGTTTTTTTGCCGTTTTTGACGCGTTTTAGTTGGCTTCGGTTTCCGTTCGCGTCATAGATGTAGGTGATGACTTCGGTGTTTTTGCCTGCTTTGATGGTCGTGTCTTTGAGTTGATCGTCGGCGTCGTAGGTGTGGGTTTTGACTCGCTTCGTGCCGTTTTGGTTGATCGTTTCTTTGGTGACATTGCCGTTTTCGTCGTAGGTGTAATCGAACGACGCGATGACTTTGTCGGCTTTATTGCTTGTTTCAACGTGTTCGGTTTCGCCAATTGCGGAGTACCGGTACGTTGTTTTGGTGCCGTTGCTGTAGTGAATCGCGAGTGGTAATCCGTTGGCGTCATAGTCGTAGGTGGTTTTCTTGCCGTTTGCTTCGATGACATCGGTTAACTGGTTTGTGTCGTCATAGCGGTAGGTCACGCGTTTGCCGTCTGGATACACCAATGCGGTTTTCCGTCCGATGGTATCGTATTCGTATTGCAACGTTTCGCCATTCGCATCTTTGACCTCTGTTACATCACCGTATTTGTTGTACGTGAAAGTCGCTGTGCCGTCTTTGGATGTCGCGGTTTTGATCTCGTCGTTTTCATCATAGGTGTATTTGTAGCCGCCTCCGTCGAATTGTTGCTCGACTAGATTGTTCAATTCATCGTATTTGTACGTCGTCTTGCTGCCGTCTGGTTTGGTTTCGGATTGCAGCGAACCGTCGAGGCGATACGCGTATTTCTCTGTTTTGCCCTCTGGTGTTACTTCTTTGACCATGTCGCTGCGGTCGTTGTAACTATATTTCGTCACAAATCCCTTGGCATCTTTAATTTCCGTCAGATTATCCACTTTGTCATACGTATACGTCGATGTCTGCCCCAAGCGATTCTTCGCCGTTGTCATCCGATCCAGCGCATCATATTTAAACTGTTCCTTCTGCCCTTTCGCATCCGTGGTTTCCGTCACATTCTCATTACCGTCATACTTCATTTTCGACTCATTGCCGCGTGCATCTTTCACCGAATCCAACAAACCCCGCGCGTCATAATGATACGTCGTCACCGCATTGGTCGGGTCCTTCATGCTCACTACTTGGTCGTTTTTGTTGTAGCGATACTCGGTGCTCGCCTTCAAAGGATCGGTTTCCTTCGTCACGTTCCCCTTTTTATCATACGCATACTGATACGCCTGATTTCCCGGGTCAATCATTGATGTCACGTTGCCAACCTTGTCGTACTGCACTTTCGACTCGTTGCCGCGGACATCACGCATCGCCGTCACGCGGTCTAATTTATCATACGAATAGCCGACCGCGAGTTTATTCGGGTACGTAATCGCCGTCAAACGCTGCGTTTTGTCGTACGAATAGCGCGTGATTCTGCCTTTTGCGTCCTTTTCAGACGTCTGCTGGCCAAATTTATCGTACGTATAGCTCACAATTGCCTGCTTCGATTGATTGTCGCTTTCCTCGGTCAAATCGCCGAACTGGTTGTACGCGTAACTCTGCTTATAGCCAATTTCATCCGTTTCCGAAAGCAGTAAATCATCTTTATCGTATGCGTATCTCGTCGCCTTGCCGTTCGCATCGATTTCTTTCAACACATTTCCACGCAAATCATATTCAAATTTGGACGTAATTCCCGCAGGCTCTTTCGCCGTCAAAATATTATCCGCATCATCATACGTGTAAATCGTCGTGTTCCCGCGCTTATCTGTTTCCGCCGTCAAACGACCAGCTGCATCATAGCGATTCAGCAACTTAAAGCCAGCCGCGTCAATCTCGGTCGTCAAACGTCCTAGCGGATCATAGCCAAACTGCGTCTCGTTTCCTTCCGCATCGGTCTGGCTCGTCACAAGCCCCGTCGCATCAAATTTCTGCTGGGTCACGCCGCCGTTTTCATCGACAACTTTTATCACATTCCCGTTCGCATCGTATGTCACGCTCGATACAGCGCCCGCCGCGTCCGTCGTTTTCACCAAGTCATCGTTGCCATTATAGCCATAGTGCGTCGTCTCGCCGAGCGGATTCGTCTCCGTCAGCATATTGCCTTCCGCGTCATACGTGTACGCATACTTCCCACCATTCGGCAGAATTTCCGACGTCACATCGCCACGTTTATTGTAAACCATGCTCTGCGTCGTGCCCTCCGGATGTTGCTGCACGACCAACCGATCCGCCGCATCATACGCGTAACCCGTCTTATTCCCACGCACATCCGTCTCGCCAACAACGTTCCCGAACGCATCATAGTCATACGTCTCGCTCCGGCCTTTACGATCCGCCACGCGCGTCACATCGCCAATTTTATTGTACGCATAACTTTCCTTTTGTCCCGTATTGTCTTTTTGCTCCAACAAACGATCCATTTTATCATACGCAAAAGTAGAAACCGTACCATCGGCGTTTTTCTGTTTGATCACATTATCCGCTAAATCATATTCATACGTCGTTTTCCGGCCAATCGGATCCACGCTCTCCGTCACATTCCCACGCACATCATACGCATACGTCGTCTTGTTCCCAAGCGCATCCACAATCGCCGTCACGTCGCCCGTTTTCGAATACTCGTACGCCGTCTCATTCCCATAAGGATCAATTTCCGCCGTCAGATCGCCATTCTTATTATAGCGATACTGCGTAATATCCCCCGTCGGTGAAACCTCCGTCGCCACCAAGCCGAGCGCGTTATACGTATATTTCGTCACGTTACCTTCCGCATCCGTCTCCCGAATCACATTCGCTTCCCCGTCATAAGCCAGCGTCACCACGTGCCCATTTCCATCCGTAATCCGCGTCACATTTCCATCCGCATCATACACATAGCGAGTTTTCGCGCCAACCTCATCGGCCTCCGTCTGCACCTGGTCCAGCTTATCAAACGCATACTGCTTCACGCCACCAGCCGCATCACGCTCCGCAACCACACTGCCATTCGCATCATAATCGTACGTCGACACACGCCCAGCCTCTTTCAGCTTCGTCGTATTGCCATTCGCATCAAATTCGTACTCCTGCACGTGCCCTTCCTGATCCACAAAACGCGTAATGTTCCCCATTTTGTCATACGTAAAGGCTTCCGTCGTGCCATCCGGATACGTAATCCGCGTCACGTTCCCATCCGCATCATACTGGTACCCCGTCACGTTCCCCAACGGATCCGTTTCCGCCGTCATATAGCCCGATTTCGCGTCATACACATACGTCGTTTTCTGCCCATCCGCCGTCTCTTCCGACAACTTCTGTCCCAGCGCATCGTACGTGTAACGAATCACCGCACCATCCGCGGCAGTCGCTTTCACGACCCGGTTCAGCGTATCATACTCAAATTTTTCCTTGTTTCCAAGTGGATCCGTCTCACTAATTTTATTCCCGTTCCCGTCGTACGCGTAGCTCGTCACGCCACCCATCGGATTCATCTCCGAAGTCAAGCGACCCAACGCATCATACACGTACACCGTCTTATTCCCATTCGCGTCCGTTTCACTAACCTTATTCCCGTTCGCGTCATAACCATAAGCCGTCACGTCCCCGCGCGCATTCACTTCCCGCGTCAATTCCCCACGCGCATTTCGCGTATACGTCTCCTTCCCGCCATTCGCATCCGTCACCGCGCTGAGCATCGACAACGCATCATACGCATAAACCGTCACATTCCCACGACCATCCGTTTCACGCACAGGATTTCCATCCGCATCATACGTCGTTTTCGTCGTCACACCATTCCCGTCCGTCTCCGAAATCAGCTGTCCATCCGCATTATACGCGTATTTCTCCACAGCCCCATTCGGCAAAACAGACCGAACCACGTTGCCCGCCGCATCATATGCATACGTCGTCACCCCGCCAAGACTATCCGTTTCCCGCACGAGCTGATTTTTCCCATCAAAAGTCGCCGTTTCCGTCGACCCATCCGGATAAACCGTTTTCGTCACATTCCCGTTCGCATCATTCACAAACGTCGTCTTATTTCCCAGCTGATCCACAGAAGCAACCAGTTGATTCTTCCCATCATACACGTTCTCCGTCACCGATCCATCCGCGTATTCGATTTTCGTCGTCTGCAAGCGCTCATTAAAATAAATCACCTGCTTATTCCCGTTAAAATCCGTCGTCGTCGTTTTCCCGTCCTCATATGCAAGCGTCGCGACATTTCCCTCGCCATCCGTCTGCTTCGTCACACGACCATTCGCATCAAACACGTTCTCAATCAACAATTTCCCATCATGATCCTTATACGACGTCATGTGATGCGCGTCATCATACTGATACGTCACCACTTTCCCCGTCTGATCCACGAGCTTCGTCAAATTCCCGTCCGCGTCATACGAATACGCCAACTTGCCACCATCCGGTAACGTAATCTCCTTCAAATGCCCCTGCGAATCCCACGCATACGTCAGCACCTTCCCAGAACCCGTCACCATCTTCGTCAACTCACCATCCGCATTATACGAATACACCGTCACATGACCCGCCTGATCCGTCGTTTTCAAAAGCAGTCCATTTGCCGCAAAAAGCGACACACTCCCGTCTTCCGAGTTCACGACTTCAAACTCCCGCGCACCATCCTTACTCAACTTTCTCGTCAAAGCAAGCGGTTCATCCTCCGCAATCCTAAAAGTCCCGTTCGTCTGTTTGTCAAAAAACACACTTCCGCCATCCGCGCGCGTCAACATTACCGTTCCGTCCGAAAGGAAACCAAGCTGATCCGCCAAATTAAACGTCCAGTTCCGCCCCATCGGACTATCCTTGCCTTGCCCCATCGAATTATACGTCCGCGTTATCGTGCGTTCGCCGTCGAAATCAAACCACTTCGCGTCCTCCATATCATACAGCAAGTTCCCACTATCAAAATTAATCGGCTCATATCCGAACGTACAATGCTTACCACGCCCAACCGCAAGCGCATCCAGTCGCATCTTATCCGCCGAAGAATAATTCCCCGTCTGATACGCCTTGCCCGCATTCTGCTGCGGATTCCGAATAAACACCAAGTTCCCCTGAACCAAGAGCTCATCCTTCATATTATTATCCAACATAAACTGCGACCGCTTGTTCGAAATCCCGTAAAATTTCAACAAACGCGGCAACGAATCCATCCCCGTCACCCGATAAATCTGAAACGTATCATACTTCTTGCTCGCTGACTCGTTCCCGTCCTTAATCTCCGCCTCCACTTGGTACAAATGATTCTCCGCGAGAGCACCCTTCAAAAGTAGCGTATTCGTCTGCCAATTACTCATCAACTCGCGATACTCCTGCGTCAAACTGTTCAATTTCGGATAATCCGGGAACAAATAATCCCGCCCAATCGACGGATCCGTCCCGCTAAACGTCACCTTATTTTTATCCGACGTATCGACAATTTTATAATTTATCTTCGCATCCGGACGACCAACCCCGTCCATTCCAAGCGCTGTAAAATCGAGCATGCCATCATTATTCGCACTCACAAAAGGACGCAAATACAGCGTCGTATCTTTCAGCGGCATATCCGCATCAATCGGTGGACGCTCGCGATGCTTAAACACCACATATGGCGACTCACTCGTCACACCAGATTTCGGCGCAGCAAACACATCGGCCTGCGAATACGGCAATTCAAAGCCGTTTACCTTCGCCGTTTTCACAATCACGCCATTATTTTTCCCACCATTGACCCAATCCTTCGCAACCGTCGTAATATCAAACGAAACCCGACGATTCGCATCATCAATCCCGCCAATATACGTCTCGTTGCCATCTAGATTCGCCGGTGGACCATACGGAAAACCAAGGCTCTGGAATTTGCCATACGTCAAGTCATCCATCGCCCCAACGTCCTTCGTAATCCCGTGCACCTCGAATTGCCGCTTCACAATTTTGCCATTCGCATCCTTCGCACGATCCCCCCAAAAACCTTCCGTTCCACTTCTAAAAAGAGAAAGCTCCGCCGATTCAATTTCGCGGTTCGTCCCAATTTTTTTAATCTCACTATCCGGAACCTTCACGACACCATACGTGATAAAATGAGCGGCACCAAGCGTTCCCGAGTTATTCCCATCATCGTATCCAATATACATGTACGGCTGAAAAGAATACGCGACATCATCCCGATACTGGCGCAAACTCGTTGCCTCAATCCCATTCGTAATCTTCGTACTCACAAACGAAACCGCAACCTTGGCAAGGCTACCCGTCACATTCGCCGTACTAAACGCCGCGACCTGCAACTGATACCCGTCCGCCGTCTTCACCGATTTCGCCGACAACGTATCGATCACAGACCCATTCTCATCTTCCAAAACAGGACTCGCAATCGCGCCAATCAACGTTTTGCCACGATAAATCAACGTCGCCGCACGCTTCGCATCATCCTTCAACGTCACGCCATCCGGAACCGTCAAATCAAACGCCACCGATTCCGCCGTCTCGTCTCCCGCTTTCACATATTGCCCAAGCTCCATCCCAAAACTATCCGCCTGCATCGTAAAAGCATCCGTTTTCGCATCCTCACTCGCATACAATATCCGATTATCCCGCGTCGCGACCTGCGTCAAATCCGCGTCCCCACTCGGCCGAACCGCCACATCCGCGCCATCCAAACCAAGCGTCGGCATCACATCTTCCGTCACGATTTTCGGCGTCACAATCGAGCGTGCCGTCTCACTCGCCGTCCACGCCTTCGCGCCATCCTTCACAAGCGTCGTATCAAAATCCTGCCATTTTCCCGTCGCGTCATCCTTAAAATGCACCGGCTCCGTAAAATAATACGTCTTGCCCTCACCAGTATCCTTGTTCACAAACGTCTTCGTATTCTCCGTCCGATCCGCAACCACCTCATCCATCCCAGCAGCATTCGCGTCCTCCGTCAAACCCTCCGTCACACTCGGCGCCTCCGCCTCAAACAGCCGCAACGCATCCTCCGTCGTTGTATCCGGTGTCACATCCTCGCTCACCGTCACACTTTCCGTCCGCGCTCCATCCTTCAATTGCTTCTGCGCATCCTTATCCAAATCCGCCACCGTCACCCTATCCTGCGACGCCAACCGTTTCCCATAATAATTCCCAAACTCGCTCTCCACACTCATCGCGCCCTGCACAAACTGCCACGGCATCATCGAAAATAGCAAAAGCGTCACCAATAAAATCTTCAATCCCTTTTTCATATGTAATCTCCGTCTCCCTTTATAATGTCATTTCCTTCTTCACTTTTTCTTCTATCTCCAAAATCCCCGTCAAAACCACCTGCGCCTTCTTATAGTCCCGCGCCTCAATCGCATCATTCATGACTTTCAGCTCCGTTCCAACATCCCCATAAGCCGAATAAATTTTCCGATCCTGCTCCGACAATCCGTCCCAAACATCCGGCTTCTTGGCTTTCACATAAACCGCCCGAAAATCCGTCTCCATCTCTCGCAACTCCGCCAAATAAGCCGGCTGACAAATGTCCCCATTCAACTTCAAATCCGACCACTTCGCATAATCCTCCTTGAAATCCTGCGCCACTTTCACCGGTTGCGTCTTATCCGCCTCTTTCGAACACTGTTGAAACGCTATCAGTAAAATAACAATAAGCACAACGAACAGGGCGATTAAGACCCATAACCTCTTATTTTTTAACAATTCCTGCATCGATAAACCCTCCTATTTTCCACAATCTTGGCCAGTATACCATAAAAACAGGACGATTTTAGGAGCATCTGGAAATTGTCGATTTTCCGTCACAATTTCGAGCGAAATTATGACTCATGCTAGCCTAATCAACTTCAAATATATACAACCACAAAAAATGCACAACTCTCCGTCTTGGAACAAATAACCTCAACCATGCTATAATAAAGCAAAATCACGAGGAGTTGAATCTCATGTTTTCCGAAATAAGCCTCACCAACTTTTTCTCATTTCAAGACAAAATCAGTTTATCGCTCGATCAACCTTACAGCACAGCCGAAACTTTCCAACAAAACACGCTTTATTCCTATTACGATAACAATAAAAAAAGAAGCATCTTAAACGGTGCTATTATTTACGGCGCCAATGCTTCAGGTAAAACGAACCTGCTATATACCTTCACGTTCCTTCGCCAACTCATAGCCAAAAGCCACACCTATACCGAAAAAGCAGATTTTCAAATAACGCCTAGCCCCTTCCAATTCTCCGCACGACAAAACAGAATCAGCACCTTTTCCATCTCCTTCATAGAAACAAATATCCAAGAAGGCCTAGACATCAAATACACCTATTCCCTCTCGATCGACGCCTACACATTTGAAATACAAGAAGAATCCCTAACCTACCAAAAAATACTCAAAACAACATTATCCAAGCCAATCACCGTTTTCAGACGCCTAAAAGGACGAATTAACGAGAAAAACGCCCAAATAAAAACCATGTGCAACAAAATCGAACAAGAAAACATCACCTATAAATCCATACTCGCCATGCTGATCCATGACATCAATAAAGAATTTTTCGAAAAAGAAACTAGCACGACCGCCTATCAAGTTGTCGAATGCCTTGCCCATCAAGTGACAAAAGGCTTTTTAAGCGAACAATTAGAAGGCGATTCATTAGAAGCATTCGCCAAACAGATCGATCACGACAAGGCATTCAAAGAGCAAATACTAGCAACATTATACGATTTTGACTTTGCGATTCATGATTTTTCCGTCACCGATATGACCGATAACTTAGTGGAATCCATCGAACAGGCGACTTTTTCCAATGAAGTAAAAGCGCAATTAATCGAAACCACCAAGAAGAACCGCCGCTTTGAAATTAGCACTTCGCATATAGTTGATGATATCTGTTATCCGCTGAGCGTCAGCATGGAATCCGATGGCACGAAGAAATTTTTAGAAAGTTCGATCCGCCTGTTTGATGCTTTGCAGAACGAGACCTTATTCCTAACCGACGAATTCGATAACAAATACCATACGAAAATCCAAGAAGGACTACTGAACAAATTCGTGCATCAAGACAACGACAAAAAAGCCCAATTCATTATTGCCACACATAATCCGCTCCTGCTAAATCCCGATCGCTTTGCCAAAGAACAAGTCATTTTTGTCCAAAAAGATCGCGATACACAGGCGAGTGATGTGTTTAGCTTGGCCGATTTCAAGGAAATAACCTATAACAACCACAATTGGATGAATCTATATTTAGACGGTCGTTTTGGAGCCGTTCCGGAGGTGTTTTAAATGAGCCGCGAAATTCGCAAAATCGTCCACCTCTTCATCCCCGAAGACAGCGGTGGCGTCAAACCAAACAGCTGCGAGGCCCACTATTTCAAACTACTTTTCCAGCGCAGACTAAAAAACTACCAACTGAAAATCTACACACACGCCCAAGAAACCAAATTCAAAAAAGCGCTGAAGTTCAGCGCCCATCCCGATGATAAATTTTTCATAATAACCGATCTAGATTTCACAGAAGACCGTTCCAACCTCCGATACGTCAAGAAAAAAATTCGCAATCTCGCCGCTCTCGGAGAAAACGCCCAACTATTCGTCTCTGGCCGCAGCTTCGAAGTCTGGCTTTGCATGTATCACGGCGTCTACACCAAGCGCTTCATCTCCCAAGCCGCCCTAAACAAAACCGTCGCCCGAGACTACACAAAAAAAGAGCGCTGGTACATCAAAGAACGCGGACGACTGTATGCTAATTTACGCAACGCGACCGCCAACGCAAAAAAATCCCGACGCATCATCCTGTCCAGTGCCTCTCGCGACCAAAAACGCTACGTAACAGAACTCCCAAATTTCACCGACGAAGCCCTGCTCGACTACTTTATTGCCCGCGAAACGTTCACGTATGTGGATTTGCTGGTGAAGGAATTGCAGAATTTGAGTCGATGATAAGAAACCTTATAAAGTTAGATATAGCAATTGATTACTCGGTGACAAAAAACTCTTTCGCATAAAACTGCTCCTATGCGAAAGAGTCCACCAAAAGTGGTCAAATCTAATTTATGTAGTAATCATCTACTCGTAACCAAAAATCTTTTACTGATTCAGGATCCATTAATCTATTTATTTGATACTCTGAACCTAAAAAAAACCATGCCAAGATACTCACGCAACATTTTATTAAAGATTTTGCTATTTCTGTAGGCTAAAGAAAGCATGGGCTATTCCATCCTAACATTTTACATAAAGCCTTAAACGCTCCAAAGTTAGATTTTTTAATTCCAACTTTAGGGGGTGCATGACAGTCCCCATTTCACTAGACTTTAATTATATCAAAAATGATAAACATTAAGCTTTTGAAATATCGGTTTACAGAGCCTAAATAACCCATAACCAATCATCCCACCACTCACATTCCATATCAAATCATCTATATCTACATATTTGAAAGCAGATTGGTAAACAATATTTTGTAGTAGCTGCAACAATTCTATAGACATCGATAACGTAATAACTATCAAAAACATTCTTTTCCAACCAACTTTATATTTTGAGCAAAGTGGATACAAACAGCCTAAGGGTATAAACATAATAACATTAGCCACTACTTGAAAAATTCCTTGGCTTACATCCATATCTCCACTATAAATATAGATTTCCCAAATAGTTGCAAAAGGGACAACATTAATACCGGATACACCTTCTCTAAGTGCACGTGTATCTTCAATCAACATGCTATTTGCCATAATTGGAAACATAGTATATCCAACAACACCTGTTAAATAAATAAACATAAACGATTTAAAAACTATCTTCTCGATGGATTCTTTTTTCCTAATCCATTGAAATAGAAAAAATAAATAAATAATGGGTGCAATCAGAAGTATATCTTTCGCAGTTAACATAGCCTAAAACCACCTTATTTATTTTTAATAGTTCCTACACCTTTGGTAGTGTAATTAGTACTTATTTTCTCAGCTTTAATACAAAAATCAGATGAAGAACTACCCACATAATATTGATGTGTAGCTGTCACACTTGCTCCTCCCTTACCTTGCGTAGCCGAACCTATTTATTCTGCCGTTTATTAACTTCCATCGTAATAAACTCCGGCAAATAGTTAGGCGTACATCCTTTTGACACTACTTCATCCTTATAAAGTCCCGTTTTCTCGCCTATTTTTATGCAACGTGCGCGATTCGTTTCATCATAAACGCCTATCCAGCCTGCCAGAAAATTCATCGCCCATTTCACTTCTGGCGCTTCCTGCATAATAGTAGTTTCCAATGCAGCTAACAAGTCTTCGGTGTTATCCGGCGGTGTTTGTCCCGTCCATCTAAGCCGTGCTTGATAATACCAAAATGTTCGCCTTTGAAGAGCAGAAGAACTGTTCTCCCATGACTCCATCAACGCGATTGTTTTCTTATCTTTGGCGAGCTGATTCGCCATTAACCAGTCCATTAAATTATTTCGCTCATCGAAAGGGTGCGTCTGCATATCTTTATCTAGTTTATTTAAAATATCTTGATTGAGAAGTTTTTTATCCATAATTAAAATAGCTAATAGTCTCGGCAAAAGGGCTTCACTTGACCAAAGTTCCATCGCTAGCTCATGATCTTTTTTTATGTCCTTCGCAATTTTTCTTAAATCGCCTAGCTTCGTTTGATTATTTATCTGGGCTAAAATACTTTCTGCTTTTGAAGAGCAGTTTGTTTTACTATCCATTTTTATACAACTCCTTTATCAAACACTATCAAAACTTGCTGGATAACGTACAACTCCTGATGGCATCTCTTTCCTGAGCGGATACACCATAAAATTCACATCTGGAACGTCAAACGGCGCCGTGATTTGGTAGTCTTTCGCTTGCTTAAAACCAAATCGCGGATAATATGTCTCATGTCCCAAAACACTGATACAACGGTAATTCGTGTCTTTTGCCTTGGTGATCCCAGCTTCCATCAACTGTTTACCAACACCGCGCGATTGCCATTCTGGTTTTACAGCAACTGGCGCAAGAACAAGGATAACCTCGTTGCCCACGAAACACTCACTTAACAAACTAAAACCAACCACTTCCTCACGAACTCGCGCAACAAGGGCAAGGTCCGGTAAATATTCTTTGGACGCCGTGATGGCATCTACTAAATCAGCCTCTGCGGTCGTCGGAAAACTGGCTTCTAAAACCTCACGAATAGCCTTTCTATCCTCTTCTTTCGCTACCTCTATCGTTACCGTCATTTCTAGACCTCCGCTCGCGTTTTTACTATAAATGCTTCTAGATCTTTGATTGCCCCCAGAACCGTGTGTGCTGTTATTACGCCTGGCATCAAATGAATCGTCTCATCTGGTGCTGTCGCTCGCGTAGCGACTCGTCCCAGTGCGGAATCAGACAAATCAGCCAATCCCATATCATGCAAACAAGTCGGCAACCCTAATTTTTCATAGAAAGGAATCAGGCTCGCGATCTCATCACAGCGGTCTTCCATCATCAGTTGCACAAAAACGCCATACGCGACCTTATTTCCATGCAATATATGATGCGTCGCGTCCAAAACCGTGAGTGCGTCATGAATGGAATGCGCACCTGAAGTCCGGCCATAATCGTCACCGAATCCACCGACCATACCGCCCACCATGATGTTCGTCTCGACCACCTTCACGAACGCCTCACTTAACTTGCCATCACGCATCGAATCAAGCGCTTCCTCGCTAGCCGCAAGCAAGATATCCCGACAAAGTTTTGCCGTATAATGTGAAATCTCGATCTCCACGGAACGTTCCGCAAGCTGTGAAATAATCACGTCCGCCTCATACCATTTCGCGAGTGTGTCACCAATTCCCGCAATCATCAGTTCGATTGGCGAGTCCAGAATCACCTCAGGATCAAGTAACACCAGTGCATTACTCCGCGCAAAAACATCATATTGCAACATCTCACCACGCGCGTCATACATCACGCTGAGTGGCGTCCAAGCAGCACATGTCGCCGCAAGCGTTGGCAAAATAACGACTGCAAGCGTCGCATGTGCCGCGATCGCCTTCACTAAATCCGCGACCTTCCCGCCACCAACGCCGATAATCGCTTCAGCACCGACCGTCTTAGCAATCACCGATACCCGGTCACGCTCTTCAAAAGTACACGCCCCGCGGTACGCCTCAAACGTCACATCCACACCCGTAAGCTCTGGGAAAAATCGTTTTGCTTTCACCCACGAGGCATCACCATGAACCACCAAAACTCGACGGATCTGGCGACGCTCTAAATGCTCACCTAACGCTTGCCAAGCCCCGATTTTGCATTCAAATTCTTGCGGCGCACCGCGAACAATCAAATTTTTCTCCAAAAGCCCTCAATCCTTTGCTATTAATAGGTAGTCTTCTTTTTGCTGGAAGGTCATCACGATCTCGGTGCCAACGCCATCCTCAGACGATATCTCAATCTTATGTCCCAACTTCCCAGACATTTGACGTGCTAAATAAAGTCCCATTCCGGTAGCTTTCTTCTCCGTTCGTCCAATCATACCCGTAAAGCCTTGCTCAAATACGCGCGGTAAATCCTCTTCTTTAATACCGATACCATTATCTCGAATATGTAGCTCTGTTTTGCCACCAGACTCACTTGTCTCGCACCAAATCTTGATTTCACCACCCGCATCGGTGTATTTCAGTGCATTCGTCATCACCTGATCCAAAATAAAACCAAGCCACTTGCTATCACTACGAACCTCGATCTTAATTTCTGCCAAATCAAGCTTCATTTTTTTCGAAATAAAGAGCTTCGAATGGCGTTTCACACAGTCACGAATCACCGGGCCAAGCGACAGTTCTTGAATGAAATAATCTTTTGCAAACGTGTCGAGACGCGAATAATAAAGCGCCTGCATCACCAACCGATCAATCGAATCAAGCTCAGCCTCCACCCCGCGATAAATCGTTGTTGGGTCATTCAAATCCGGATTATTAATCAACATCTTGCTCGCCACAATTGGTGTCTTCACCTCATGCACCCAATACAAGATAAAATCATGATATTCCTGCTGCTTATCTCGCAATTTCGTGATTTCGCGCTGCTCCTCCAAGTGCTTTTTACGCATCAACTCATTGAAAAACGCCTGCTCACGTGTTCGTGGTTTTGGCAATAATTCGATAATATTCTCTTCAATCTCGCCCTCCACCAACTTCTGCATCGCGTTCCAATACATCCGCTTGAATGAATAACCAAGCACCAAATACGCAATCAAAAAGAGTAGCATAAATACATACAAGTAAATAATATTGCCCAATGTCAACTGACTATTCGGGTCTACCGCAAGCAAAATGCCAATAAAAAACATCACGACCACAAAAAACAACAAGAAAAATTTCTTATCGCGCACATAGCTCCACCAAGTCATCTTACACCTCCACTTCGATAAATCCAAACGCATTAAAATCAAACAAACCTTGATCCGTCAATTTCAGGTTCGGAATCACCGGCAATGTCAAAAAGGATAGCGTCAAAAATGGATCAAAACCTTGCTTCGTACTAACTTCACGGAAGGCATCATTGAGATGATCCAGCTGTTGCTGAATGTCTTCATACGGCGCTTCACTCAAAAGGCCTGCGATCGGTAATGCTAGTTCGGACGCGACTTTGCCATTATTTACGACGGCGATACCGCCACCGATTTCTGTAATACGCGCGATGGCAAGCAAGATATCCTCATCCGATTCGCCGACAGCAACGATATTATGTGAATCATGTGCCACCGTCGTTGCAATTGCACCATGCTGGATACCAAAACCTTTCACAATCCCAACACCAACGCACCCCGTACCTTTATGCCGTTCAACGACAACCATCTTCAACTGATCGTTCTCTGTTGCGGATTGGAAGACACCATCTTGCACCGTCACCGACTCCACCAAATGTTCCGTAAACAGACTATTCGGCTGCATTCCGATAACGTTTGCCATGTTGCCCGTCATTGCTAGCTTCAAATCTTCCCGCTTTAGCGAATGTCTGATTGCCGGCGATTCAAAAGCACCCACGGTTTTCTTAAACAGCGCCTCATCTCGCAAGCCATCATCCACGACCACCTGTCCACGCTTCATTACTTTTGTAATCGTCACGGTTTCCAAATCACGTAAAAATAAAATATCGGCTTGATAACCCGCTGCAACAGCACCGATATGCGATAACTTATGACACGTTGCCGCATTGATTGTTGCCATCTGAATCGCCATCACAGGATCAATATCATTCGCGATCGCAAGCCGCACATTGTAATTAATCGATCCTTCCTCAAGCAAATCATCGATCAATTTATCATCCGTGCAAAAGCAAAAACGATGACTATTCTTCGGATTCACAGCAGGCAACGTATGAATCATATCGCGCCCAACCGTTCCTTCACGAAGCATCACATACATACCAGCACGCAAACGATCCAACGCCTCAACCGCTGTCGTGCTCTCATGGTCCGTCCGAATCCCGACCGCCAAATAATTGTTCAAGTCCGCCTTGGAAAGTCCAGCGCCATGCCCATCAATCCGGCCACCGTGCTTCTCTGCATCCACAATCTTTTGCAAAATGTCGGATTGTCCACTCGCAACGGACGGGAAATCCATCACTTCTGCGAGTCCAATCACTTTTTCATGGTGGTAAAGCGCACGCAAATCACTTGCTGTGAGTATCGCGCCATTATGCTCAAACGGTGTCGCAGGAACAGAAGAAGGTAGCATCACATACATGTCAAGTGGTGTTTTTGCCGCATCATCCAGCATAAATTCGATTCCTTTTACGCCTGCTACATTCGCAATCTCATGAGGATCCGTTACAATCGTCGTCACGCCGTTTGGCAGCAATACGCGCGCAAACTCAGAAGGTGGAACCATCGCACTTTCGACGTGGACATGTGCATCGATAAAGCCCGGCACAATAAACTGCCTTCTTGCATCAATAATTTCCGCAGCCTCACTAAACTCACCAATGCCAACAATATAACCACTCTTAATCGCGACGTCACCCTCCATAATCTCACCAGAGAACACGTTCACAATCCGACCATTCTTAATAATCACATCTGCTGCAGCACGCAAATCACTTACTGCCACGCGTTCCTGTAACTGCTTCACCTTTCGCATCCGCACCTTACCTCCTTCACGCAAAAATTAACTCTCAATCACTGAAAACCTTCGTCCGCCAAATAACCATCCGCCGCTTCACGCGTAGGAAAAATGGCCTCCAAATGATCATCTGAATAAATCGCCCACATCTTATTCTCATAGCGCAAAATGACAACCGTCCGGTACGCATCACGAAACGCTTCCTCGTACCCCTCTTCAAACTCGTCCCCATCCGTACTTAAAAATGCGATAGAACCAGATACTAACTCTCTAATCTCACTTTCAGTCGCTTCACGAATATTCACAAAGCCATTCTTATCTGCCTCATCCAAATAAGGCGCATAAACAAACGCATTCCCATTCGGATGTAAATGATTCACAGCGATTCTTTTTTCACGTACACTTTCAGGGAAATGATAATTAATCCGTCCCATCGAAACGGGGTGCGCCGCGAGTTCTGTATATTCATCGATAATTTTCTTCTTTTCTTCAAAGGAAAGCATTCCTTCGTCACATCCTTTTCTCATTTTGCTTCACTGCTCCATTATACACTAAAATCCCCCGCGAAAGGCGAAAAAATAAAACAACTACTCCTCATTGCTATTCGTTATTCTCATTATCAACCAGCAAAATGACAAAAAGAAATGACCATCCAACTTTGACGAGTTAGGCCATTTCTTTTCATGTACTAATGCTTATGTCACCAATCACAATTGGCGCATGACTGCTTAATTCCTTTTCACTATTCCAAATCTAATTAGCTTCGGCAACCACGTTCTTAAATCCTGGAAAACAAAGCCGGCCTTTTTTGCCTTCGTGTTATCCAAATAATACGTTTTTTCGATGCCGAACGGAGAATCGTCATTATCGTCCGTATTTTCTTCCACCAGCGCCTCTTTTCCCGTCGCCGTTTCAATCAACGCCATGAGTTCTTCTAACCTGTACACGGAATCACTCGCCGCGTTCACCGGTCCGACCAAATCCGACCTCGTACCAACCCAATTCAGGAAGTCGGCCGCCTCATCCGAAGAAATAAAACCAATTTCCGCATCCTGATTTGGCATACCAATCTCCTCACCTGCCAGCACATGATCGATATGAAACTCTAAGCGCCCCGTATAATCATCCTCACCCAGCACAATCGGAAAGCGCACCGCCACAACAGGAAAAGTCGCCTTTTGAAAATAAACAGCCTCTGCCAAACGCTTCCCTTCTCCATAATCAAAATCCTCGCGCGTTCCAGTTACGATCTCATAATGAAAGGGATCAAAATCAGCCTCTGCCAATGCCCGATCTCGCATCCGATATACCGAAAGCGATGACGTATACACATATTTTCCGACCTTATCACGGAAAGCCGCGATTGTATTCAACGCATCTTGTGGCGAAAAACAAATATTATCATAGACAACATCCCATTCTTCCTGCGCCAAGCAAAACAGGTTTTCTCGTGACTCTCGTTTCATTACCACGCGCTTCACGGTATCGCCAAAGTCATCTGCCGTTTTACCACGCGTCGCAATCGTCACATCATGCCCGTCACGTATCAACCTCTCCACCAATTTCTTGCCAAAAAATCGCGTTCCACCGAAAACTAGAATTTTCAAACCAAACACTCCCTTATTCGATCATATATCCCTGACCTTTTTTAGTCGTAATAAAGTCTGCCAAACCGATTTCCGTCAGTTTTTTACGAATTCGAACCACGTTCACCGTGAGCGTATTATCATCCACAAAACTCTCATCTTCCCAAAGCACGCGCATAATCTCATCACGACTCACAATCCGACCTTTTTGCTTCAACAATTCATACAAAATCAAAAACTCATTTTTCGTCAGATCTATTTTTTCATCCAAATAGGTGAGCGTATTCGTATCAATGTGCAAAAAAACATTCTTATGCTCCATCACATTCGGCTCCTCGAGATCCGCATACGAATATGTACGACGAATCAACGCATTAATCCGCGCCATCAACACATCGAGATCCACCGGTTTTTCAATATAATAATCCGCACCCATATTCATCCCCATAATCTGATCCATCCTCGAATCCCGCGACGACAAGAAAATAATCGGTACATTCGAAACCTCACGAATCTGATTACACCAATAAAACCCATCGAAATACGGCAAGTTTACATCCAAGATGACCAGCTGTGGTTCCACCTCTAAGAACTCATTTAAAATATTGTTATAGTCAGCCACTACCTTGACCTCAAAACCCCATTTTGATAAATGTTTTTGAATTGTATCACGAATGACGATATCATCTTCTACTATATATACCTTTACCATCTCCATACCTCCTTGCCTCATCCCCATTGTACAGAAAATGACGCCTCCATTCAATCGTTAGTCCTCGTTCGTCACCATCTTTGTATAGGTAGACACACAAACCAAATAATAAACAATGAAAAATAGCGTGTAAACCGTCGTACTAATCATCACCGGAACACCCACACTATACATCGCATTCACCGTCAGCCCAATCATCGCCGCAATACTGTGAGAAACCCCTAAAATAAGCGGAATCAAAAACACAGGTAATACTTGTTTGGCGACGACGCGACGCACTTCCTGCTGGCTCATTCCCATTTTCTGCAACACAGCAAAACGCGGTTTCTCGTCCACCGCCTCCGTGATCTGCTTGAAATAAATAATGCTTCCTGTCGCCGCAAAAAACACGATGCCCATAAATATACCGATATAAAGGAACACACCGACAAGCGTACTAATCATGTGATAGTTGGAATAAAAACTCGACAAGTTCATGTTCCACCAATAACTTGGCTCGCCGATCACATTTTTGATTTTTTGATCAAGCGCCTCCGCCTTATCCTCATTCGTTACCTGAAAAATATCAATATGATTCGGCATCGTTTTTTGTGCTACTTCTTTATAAAGCGCATCATTAACAACAAGCACCGATGAGACCATATCCGCATTAAAAATGGTATGATCATACACATCCATAATTTTCACCTTGTAATGCCTTGAGTTATTTTTAAAAGTGAGCTTGTACGGCTCTTTCATCCACGCCTGCTTTCGGTTGCTATTCTCAAAAGCATCAGTGGGGGACAAGAAAATCGCCTGATCCCTGTCCAACTTCTTTATTTGCTTCCAATTATCGCCCAGCTTTTGCGCCAAACGATTATAATCCGACATCGAAATCACCGAGAAACGATCCATCCGTTGATCCAAATACGAATTGCTCTCACCCACTTCATTGATCACGCCTGCCGTATATACATCTGCGGCTTCATGGTAAATCAGCGCATTCGTCTTGCTATCACGAATCGCCGCATAAATCTCACTTCGCTCCGTCTGCGTACTCCAACTCGTCTGATAACTATTCGGATTTGAGTTCTCCGTAACCGAAATAATGTTCGTATACAAAGAACTAAGCGTCCCGATAATCGTCAGTGTCGTCGCGCTTAACACAGCAATCATCGTCAGTGTCCCCGCCGTCTTCTTCATACGATAACGCAGCCATGTCACCGTCAAAATATTCGTACCACGATAGAAAAACGACTTGCGCAAAAACAGCTTATAAACAACATACGGAAACAAGAATCGCAGTAACAACCATGTCCCTAAAATCACTCCAAACAACACAAACAACATCGACCAAAAAAAAGTATTACTCGACCAAAACATTGAATTTTCGACCGATCTAGTCGCTAAAAAATAACAAAATCCAATTAAAAGCACTCCGATAATCGATAACGTAAGCGAACCCTTCGCTGGATGCTTCTCCCGTACATCTGCTTTAAACAACTCAATCATATTATGCCGATACACGATCCAATAGCTATTTGCCGATGTCACGATCAAAATAATCCCAAAAACGAAAATCGTCGAACCGATCGCTGACCATGAAAAGGTAAAGCCACTTGGAATCGATAAGTCCATAATTCGAAACAGCAACATCGAAAAGAACTTCGAAAAAAAGATACCAATCAGAATTCCCGAAACTACGGCCATCACATGCATCATCAAATTCTCGTAGAAAATAATGCGTCCAATCTGCCCCTTGCGCAAACCGAGCAACGAATAGAGCCCCAGTTCTCGCTTCCTACTTCGCGTAAAATAATTGCTCGAATAAAAAACAAAAAAGGCAACAAATAAAATAATCACAATCGAAGCCGCTAAAAAGACACCGTACGCGCCAAGTTCCCATTTCTTAAAGATGGTTCCAATACTCTTATTATAAGCCAGTGATACGAACGTAAAGTAAATCAACACACTCAAAATCAGCGATCCTAAATACATCGAAAACTGGCCAAAATTTTTGCGAACATTTGTAAAAGCAATTTTAAATAGTGTCATTCATTCCACCGCCAAGCATTGCTAGCACATCTAAAATCTTCTGAAAAAACTGTTTTCTGGTCGCCGTCCCGCGATATATTTCCGTAAACAGCTCCCCATCCTTGATAAATAAAATACGCTCACAAAAACTCGCTGCAAAAGCGTCATGCGTTACCATCATAATCGTCGCATTCCGTGCCTCGCGCGCTTGAACCAAGCTCTCCAACAGGTTCGTCGCCGCTTTCGAATCAAGCGCCCCCGTCGGCTCATCTGCAAAAATCAAGGCCGGATTAGTGACCATTGCCCGACTCACCGCCGTGCGTTGCTTCTGACCGCCCGATATCTGACTTGGATATTTATCCGCAAGCTCTAGAATCCCAAACTGCCGCATAACATCCGCCACACGAGCCTCCACATCCGCCGTTTTCACCTTAGAAAGCGATAATGGCAATGCGATGTTATCCTTAATCGTCATCGTATCCAATAAATTATAATCCTGAAAAATAAAGCCTAACTTATCCCGTCTGAAAACCGCCATCTCCTTCGCTCGCATATCTTCAAATGGTTTCCCATCGATTTCAATGCTTCCCGACGTTGCCTTATCAATCGTCGAAAGTACATTCAATAATGTGGATTTCCCAGCACCACTCGGCCCCATTACACCAACAAATTCACCCTTATGTACCTCTAAACTCACACTATTTAGCGCAGGAAACAGCGTACTTTTCGAGCCATAAACTTTTCTCACATTCTTTGCCTTTAAAATAACACTCATCTATCCATTCCTCCGCTCCAAAACACTCTACTGCATCCATTGTACACTAAAAGCCTGCGCCTGCCCACCTGACCTTGAGACCTAGAAAAACAAAAAGGAGACCCGTTGCATTTTCTTAACAGTTCAAAAACCATCAAAAAAATGCAACGCGTCCCACTTATGCATTACTATTTTATTTTCACATCAAGTGTTACCTTCACATTATCACGAGTCGCCTTCGAATACGGACACATTTCGTGCGCTAATGCTACTATTTTCTCCGCTTCATCACGGCCGACATCCGCAACCTCTGCCAAAATGGCAATGCTAAGCTTGTACCCGCCAAGCGCATCATCCTCATTCATAGAAACTGCAACCGTAATCGCGGCCTTCGCATCCGACTTCTCTTTGCGTGCCACCGATTGAAACGCGCTACCAAAACAGCCCGCATAGCCGAGCGCAAACAATTCTTCTGGATTTGTACCACTGCCACCTTCACCGTTAAAAGACTTCGGTCGACTTAGCTTAAACGATAAATCACTATCATTAGAACTCACCGTTCCAGTCCGACCACCAACGCCCGTTGCACTCGTCGTAAAAAATGTTTTTCCCACAGAAATAACCTCCTTAAAAAGATTTTCTCTCGTTCGCTACCCTTCTTTTATTCCCTTAAAGAGTAGTTAAAAAACATTAATCCCCGGTCTGATAACGCTCCATACATTCTGCCATCAGCTCTTCCAAATCAGCTAGCGGTAAATTGACATCCGCCGCCACGATGTCCCACGCCATTTCGCGCTGATCCTTAATCTTTGTATACACCAACATCCGACCTTGTGAAAAAAGCTTGAAGGAAGGTTCCGTAATTTTCACTTCTACAATATTATCCCAAGTTTGAAAGTCCCCCCGATAAGCGATCCCCTCCGCGGAAAGTTCCAATGTTGGCGACAAATTAAGCAAGCGGAATAATGGCCGGATCACAACAAATCCAATAAAAATCAACAAAATCAGTTTTTCCGTCCCATTCACCGCTTTAATATGATCAAACATAACATAAAGCAATATCCCAATTGCAATCCAAAGCAAACTACTCGAAATCACGAGCGTCGGATTCACTTTAAACTGCGCCTTTTCACCATTTTCAATCTTTTCTGCAAAATTTTCTGTCACTATAAAAACCTCATTTAAATTTAGACTTACCTTCATTGTACCTTGAATAAAAGCAGAAAGATAGGTCATTCTCGACAATATATTATTTTTCAAGGTACAATGAAACAAATGAAAGGTGGCTCAACAATGATTAATGAAATGAAAAACGGCAGAACTTCATTTTTTGATGGTGGCTTATTACAATTTATCGGTTGGAGTATTTTAGGAATTCTTGTGACCGTACTAACAGCAGGCATTTGTTATCCGTGGGCGCTGACAATGATTTATGGTTGGAAAATACACCATACCGTGATTGAAGGCCGTCGCATGCAATTCCATGGCTCCGCATTTGGCCTATTCGGAAATTGGATTAAATGGCTACTACTGATTATCATTACGCTTGGTATCTATTCCTTCTGGGTGTTTATTAAACTAGAAGATTGGAAAGCTCGAAATACAACATTTGCAAGCTAAATAAAAATAGAAAGCCCGTCTCTAGTTGGATAACAAAGAGACAGGGCTTCTTAAACCTCGACTGTTTCTCGTAAACGAATAGGGCTCGTTGATTTTTTAAGCCTGCCTATTTACTGAGCAATTGCTATGCTACATTTGGCACCTTTTACACCAAAAGTCTGGCAACACCGATATATACGTCTTCTCAAACGTCATCAAATCATACAACATTTTGTCATAATACCCGAATTCATCCTCGCGTCCCAACAAGTCATTCATCGCCTTCATCCGACCCAGTGCATCATGCGCCATATCCCTTAGCTCAGGAATAATATACCCCGTAATCTTTATCTGTCCAAATGCTGTTGCCAGAACGACTTGATCCGACATCCAGACAGCCACCTCACTATCCGCCACAAGCTTAGCAAGCGAGACCTCATCCATATCTTTCGGTGGAAAATACGTCATGTCCCACTGCTCCTCCATGATATGTCGAGGAAAATTAGACAAACTAATCCCTTCTACTGCCTTGTCTTGAAAAAACGCCTCCAAAGCCGCGAGTGTATCGGCACCTTCCTCACTTCCAAATGGAGCTTCCTCATCCGAACAATCCAAATAAAAATCCGATTTAAAATGTGACACAAAATGTGGGTGACTCGTCTTACGATCCGGTCCAACTTCTTGATTATCAAAATACATGTCAATAGCCATTCGTTTATCTCCTTTTCTTCAAATTTGTGATTGTATGCACAAATATATTCTACCAAACCTCGCTTGAAAACAAAAGCTCTTTACCGATTGAAAAAACCTGCCCAGTGTTGTAAGATAAAAGCAGTTTTCGAATGAAGAAAAGAGGGATTGTCATGGTCAAGCTGTTGCTTATCGTTCCATTTATATTTATATTGGCCGGAATGCCTTTCGCAAATCGTATTCATCCAATGGTACTCGGCATGCCATTCAATTTATTCTGGGTTGCTGCCGGCATCTTACTCTCCACTTGCATCCTAGCCATCGTTTACCATTTCGATAAGCAAAATAAGGAGGAAAAACAATGACCGCACTCATCATCTTAACTGCCTTTTTCCTGCTGACATTAGCGATCGGAATTCGCGCCCGTCAAAAGCAAAAAATGAACCTTGAGAACTGGGCAGTCGGTGGACGAAGCTTCAATACCGTTTTCGTATTCTTGCTCACAGCAGGCGAAGTCTACACCACCTTCTCCTTTCTCGGCGGAAGCGGTTGGGCCTACTCCAAAGGAATATCCGCCGTCTACGTCATGGTCTATATCGCCTTATCCTACGTCACATCCTATTTTCTATTGCCACTCATCTGGAAGTACGCGCACGAACATCGTCTCGTTTCCCAGTCTGACTTTTTCGCTAAAAAGTACAATAGTAACTTGCTCGGTGTTGTGGTGGCTCTCGTTGGTGTGATCGCGATTATTCCAATCGTTGTCATTCAATTAAAAGGACTCGGCATCATCGTTTCACTTACATCTTACGGCGCGATCCCGATGAAAGTTGCCGTCGTGGTTGGCACCATCGCTATCATTATTTATTCCGTTATTTCTGGGATTCGCGGCATTGCATGGATTGCCGTTCTAAAAGATTTCATGATTCTCGCGGTCATCGTCTTTATGGGAATCTACCTACCCGTTCATTATTATGGCGGCATCGGGCAGATGTTCGAACAAATCGCTGCGGTAAAGCCAGAACTACTCACATTTCCGCACACGACATACACCGTTACCTGGTTCATCTCCACCGTTCTATTTTACGTGTTGGGCTTCTACATGTGGCCGCAAGTTTTCGCCTCGACATTCACCGCGAAAAACGCCAAGACTTTCCGTAAAAACGCGATTATTAGCCCTATTTACACGTTGATGCTCCTATTCGTGATTTTTATTGGACTTGCCGCTGTTTTACAAATTCCAGGCTTAGAAGGCGACGCAAGCGATCTCGCGCTTTTGCAACTCGCAATGAAGACGTTTGATCCATGGTTCGTTGGCATTATTGGCGCAGCAGGAATGCTAACTGCCCTTGTTCCCGGCTCGATGCTCCTCATGAGCGCAGCCACACTGCTGACGAAAAACATTATTTACAGCTATAAGCCAGACACCCCAGAACAAAAAATTGCGAATCTTTCTAAGTTTTTCGTCCCAATCCTCGCGATTATTTCTTGCTTGTTCGTTTTTCAAGGCGGAAATGCACTCGCAGCGATTTTACAAGTCGGCTATAGCTTGATCGTTCAACTATGCCCATCCCTATTTGCCAGCTTGATGAAGCACAACCCTGTCACAAAACAAGGCGTGCTGGCTGGTATCGTTGTCGGTATATTAATCACGATTTTCATCAGTAACTATAGCATGACACTCGCAACACTACTACCCGGTGTTCCAACTGCAATTAGCGATATCAATATCGGCTTCTTACCACTAATCGCAAATATAATCGTGACATTCATCATCAGTTTCATCACACGCAAAAAAACTCAGGCGGCCTAAAAAAGGCGTCTGAGTTTTTATTTTCAATCCATATCAATCGTCGTTTTTCTTCTTGTCAAGCGTAGGATCACATAATATACAACCCCGACTGCAAGCCATGAAATCCCAATAATCTTCGCCAAATTATCTAAATTAATCATCACGTACAGAATAATCAAGAATCCAATCACTGGTACGACAAGATGTAACAAATAGTTTTTCGATTTCATTTTAATGATGTAATGGTAAACGACCGAAACGTGTATGACTAGGAACGCCGTTAACGCACCGCAGTTTACGATCGATGACAAAATCCCGATATCGTTCACGAACACAAGCCCTACAACAAGCGATACAAAGCCAACCATGAGCGTGCTCAAGTATGGTGTCTGAAAACGCGGATGAACTTTTGCGAGGAACTTCGGTAAGTTTTGATCGCGGGCCATCCCGAACAGAATTCGTGAAATAGCCGCTTGAGCTGCGAGCGCATTAGCAAATCCCCACGAAAGAATCGTCGCGATAATCGTTATATTTTTCAAGAACGGTCCACCAGCTTCCCCTGCAATTTGATAAAAAGCTGTATCGATATTATCAAAGTTTAGATAATCTGGATGAATCAACGCGGCAATATACGTTTGAATAATGAACAAGAAACCGACCAGCATGAGCGCCCATAAAATCGCTTTGCCGACCGTCTTATTTCCACCTTTCGTCTCCTCAGCCAGCGTACTAATACCATCAAATCCTAGGAAACTCAGCACGGCCACCGAAACCGCCGTCATCACGAATGGTAAATTGAAATCGACCGCATTATAAATCGGTTTGATCGTCACGCCATCACCAACGCCATTGGAAATCGCAACGATACCAACTGCAATAAAAATCGCCAACACGATCAATTCACCCACAAGGAAAATGATATTCGCGCGCGCCGTAAAGGCAATACCTCGAATGTTAATCCAACTGTTCACGAGAATGAAAATAACGAGCCAAATCCAAACTGGCACATCAGGAACAATCGCTTTTAACGAGTTCGCTGACACAACATAAAGCAAAGCGGGCACAAAGACATAGTCTAACAAAATCATCCAACCAGCTAAAAATCCGACTGTTTTGTTAATTCCGCGCTGGGCATAGGCATATACCGATCCTGCGATTGGAAACGCCCGTGACATCGATCCGTAACTCAGCGCCGTAAACAGCATCGCGACCATACCAATCATATATGTGAGTACGATCATTCCCTTCGATGCTGTTACCACTTCTCCGTAAATCCCAAACGGAGCAATCGGAACCATAAATATAAGTCCGTAAATGACTAAATCCTTCAGTGTTAATGTTCTCTTTAATTCTTGTTTGTAGCCAAATGACTCCAAACTCCCTTTTTCTGGTTGACCCATGTTAATTCAGCTCCTCTGTGCTCCATTTTGTAAGGTATGTGAGTGGTAATTCCATCCGTGCCGTTTTATTTGGATCAACAATTTGGCACACTCGTAAATTACCTGTTAGCGACAATAAATGAATCGCCTCACCTTTTGTCAAATCCGCGTAGCGCTCCACAAAATGAACCATTTGCTTCGTTGCCATAACGCTTGCTGTATCTAATGTTTTTGCGGATGCAATCGTACTTAACTTCCCATCACGAACTAAAAACGGCGTTGGCCAATCTTTATTTTTGAAAACGTTAATCGTAACGGTGATATCACATGGCACTTCCGCTCCACAAACCGAGACTTCCCCGTCGCCCATTGCAGCGTGACAATCCCCCATCGCAAGTAAGGCTCCAGCTACGTTCACCGGTAGAAACAATGTCGTTCCCTCCCCAATTTCCTTGCAGTCCATGTTCCCGCCATGAGCATCGGGCGTTCCACACGAAACTGGCTCTCCTGCAGGCGCTGTACCAATCACACCAATCATCTTATTCAGTGGCAAATCAATTTTTTCTGAAAATTTAATCGCTCCGTTTTTGATAGGAAGACGACGAATTGTATTTTCTGTTAGCTCATCACCTATCACGCCAGCATCCGGACCTGTGAATAATGTCGCTGTATCCCCAATATCCAATTTCTCAATCGTGACCGCTAAAATATCACCAACCTCAGCGCCCTCCACAAAAACAGGCCCAGTCGCCGGATTAATCCGATTCCAGTCCAGCTTCTCAAAAGCACCATCTTCATCTGTGATCTGATCCTCAAAACAATCATACGCCTCAAAAATAAGTCGATCTCCGTCTTTTGCAGTTGCCACTGGTTTATTCCTTTTATCCATGGCATAAATCGGCGCGCCTTTTTTTATAATATGTACCATTTCGCCTCACCCTTTCTTTTTGGATGCATTTATCTTATAGCTAAACGGCGCATTTGTCAATGTAGATTTTTGACAATTTAGAATCCTAAAAAAACACCATACATACTCGTATGGCATCTCGTCCTTCTATTTTTTTGAAAAGTACTCGCTGATTTTATAATTCACTCGCATGCTGCCTCTACACCTATCCCAGCCAGAAAATCGACCAGTATATCCGCAATAACAAAACCAAGATGGTAATCCAATTGCGTTCTTTATTTTTCGGTATAAAATCAAAAACATGCGAAATAAGCGCTACAAGCACGAACTAAAAAAGCTGGCTAATCGTGATCACAAAATCCATCCCTTTACGCGTTTAATCGTTGTTCTAGCTTCCCTCTATAGTCATTTATCCTATCTAACGCTGTCACAAATTCAAAATCGCTCATATTATAGTTTGTGACAAAGTTCCCGTTCCATTCACGAATCATCAGTGAAGAACGAACAGCATCATCAATCGCATCTTTATTCGTTGTCCCACTATAGAACACCCAATGCGTTGCTGTTGAAGGGTTCTCTAGCTTTTGTGCAAGATCACTTTGAACCGTAGACACAATCGTCTCCAAAAGCGCTTCATCTAAGTCACCTTCCACATAACCATACCAAACCGTGCGGTAGAACTCGGATTCGTGTTCGTGCGTTTCATCAAATAGCTTTTTCATATCATAACTCCTCCTTTGCGTGTGACCGCACTTCTAAACGAGCGATCCCCTATATTATAGCATGTTTCTAATGCCAGTTGTACCAATCTCCAGACCTTGAAAAGAAAAGTAGGGAGACAAATTCTAAATCCGATTTTGTCCCCTCTTCCCTAGGAATCGTATCTGATCTGCTACAAATTAGGATTCGTTAGACAGCTCTCCTTGTAGTACCGTCACACACTCCACATGCGCTGTTTATAGCTCTCGTTTCTTATGGTCTTAATTTATATTTATTCGTATTTTATACCGCGCTAGGGTGGATTTTTACTGTTTGCCACCCAAGAATGATATCATTAAAGCGACCAGCTAGCACCTAATCGCTTTTGTCTTATGATCGAGATGAGCACCGATTAAGTAATCGGATATGCAAAAACTAAAGACCCTCGAAGGTTAATTCGGGGGCTCTAATCTAGAGATAATCCTAATTCATTTTTATGGAATTCCAAAATAAGATCATCCGTTATTTGTTTATTCCAATTTTCCTGATACACCAAATCCCATGGTGTGTCAGCCTGATGAGTTAAACTTACCAAATCATTAGCGGAATAATCACCATAATATTGAACGCTCTCTATAATAGACAATGCTTTATCCAAACCATTTTCAGAACTTAGAACTTTCATAAACACTGGGTTAAATGCTGAATCTCTCATATGAAAGCGCGAACTATCATCATTGGCACTATAGATTGTGTTGTACCCATATTCCCTAAAGGCTGAATAAACTTCTTCTATAACTGGACCGTACTTGTATGCTACCACCTTTTCGTTGAACAACTTCGCTTTAAACTTAGTCAAATATTCAGCATAGCAAAGATACACAAGCTTCTGGAGCTTTAATTGAGTAACTTCCATCATACTAATTATCACTCTAGCAACATCCAACGCGCTAACATCTGTATCATCGTACAGCCGCTCTAAGAACTCATCCATATCCTCTACAGCAAACACATCTTCAAAAAAACTATCCTTCTTAACTACTGATTGCCAATCCAAAGAATCTGTGGTTAATTTGTGCATACCAAAGCTTATATCGCCTTTTTTCATAGCTTTATCAAGAAATGTATCGATTTTTTTAGAATCTAATCTATCGTTAGATGCATAATGCCAACCAATTCTTAAACCTTTATCAAAATCGCTTGCAATGGCGATAAAATGATATGTCATAAACCTTTCACCCTTTCATTTGCTTTTGAATTATTATAATCATTTGGCCATGAAATATAGCTTCTCTTCGCTTTGTGATCGCTATGCAGTCGTTCATTTTCTACCTCGTTATCTTTTGCCCAAACCTGAAGTTCCCAAGGGAAATTAAAGTTATTATTATTATTAAAGTAGAAATGAATCCCTTTATACCCATCTTTATTTTGATAATAGCTTCTCAATCCATCTTTACTTGCTACTCTCCTGCATAAATCTTGGGTTTCATGACTCATAATATCAATTCCGTCTATCATCAATCTATACCCCATTACATCGTTCAAACATTTATTTAACGGATACCCTTCTCCTGCCTGATTTTTGCTATAATGGAATAATTTATTGATTATGGAATCCTTTTGTTTAACTCTAGTTCGTATTTCCCATATTTCGTTTTCGAAGTCATATTGAATTTCTGACAAATTTGAGAATTGTCTATTCAACAAGATATGATACTCATCTACTATTTCAAGAAATTCCTTATTAAACATCTTCCCATTCAACATATTGTGAACCGTAGCCTTCTTCAAATTGATTAATTTTGAGTTTGATGTTTCTTTCCAGTTATCTGAAAAAGATTGGTGCAATTTCAGAATCTCATCCGCAAAAAGTTCAAATTTATTTTCATCCATCCTCGCTCATCCCCTATGAAAAATAAACAAATATATAATGTTTTATATCCTAATTATTATAAACAATCACTTGAAAGTCAAACTTTAACATTATATCCGATTTTTCACAGAAGTAAAGATTTCACTCATAGCACCTCAACTAATTTTTATAATATAAACAAATAGCATAATACCAATGTTTCAAGTGTAAAAAACAAAACACTGTAACATTAATGTAATGATATCGGTTGCCTACATATGTCTAGTAGTCAAATATTACTGTTATTAAATTTATAATACCACACTTTTTTTATATAGTAAAGCAAAAAGAGAACAAGTGTTCTTTTTTGTACGCGCCCCAAAAGTAGAGGGCTTTTATGTCTCAATTAAAATCCGCGTACCTTCTTCAAAAGTCGGAGATTCTGCGAAGTACTGCCATTATAATCTTTAATACCATACTGTTGGAGTACTTTGAACGCGAAATATAATCAGATACGTTCTTAACAGATTTTAGATAATCCACTAATAAAATACATTTATATCCTGATTGCATTGGTTTACGTGGCGAAGCACCTGCTTTTAATTTATTCAATAGAGCCATATTCGGTGCCGCTGTTCCAGTATAGTTTACGATGCCATACTTAGGACTAGCTTTTATGGTTAGCCATGTTGGAATCGATATTTTTACTGCTCAAGTAGTCTACAATTGACTGCTTAACACTCTCTAATGTCTCTGTCACCTCTCTTGCGAAGTGATGAATCAACGACATCTGATTTTTCCAATTATGCAAGGTATAAATCCGCTTGAAAGAAATACGGAGAATATTATACTCAAAATGATTTTGTATGTACAAAAGAAAACGGAACGCTTGTATCTCAAAATTCAATGAAATATTTAAGCCGCGTTGTGAACTATGATCTTGGTATCAAGTTTAGCTTCCATTCTCTGCGCCGTACACAGGCTAATAGAAAGCGGAGCTAACACTAAAGGGGTGTTCAAGTTCGTTTAGGGGGCATTCTACAACGATAGATACCTACTCTCATGTTACGCCAAAAATGGCAGATGACACTGTAGATATTTTTGAAGATAAGATAAAATAATGCCACCGCCTTTCAACAGGCGGTGGCATGAGGGTGGGAAATGGTGTTTTTCCATCCTCTTATAACATTGCAAAGCGTTACGGTTTAAGCGTTAGCACCGTCACACACTCCACATGCGTTGTATGAGGGAACATATCTACCGGTTGTACCACTTTTGCCTCATATCCGCCCTCGGTTAACACGAACATGTCTCGTGCTAATGTGGATGGGTTGCAGGACACATACACGACACGCTCAGGCTTCATTTTCAAGATCGTCTGGAGCAACGCCTCGTCGCAACCTTTACGCGGTGGGTCAACAACAAGCACGTCAGCCTTCACGCCGTCTTTAAACCATGCAGGAATAACTTCTTCCGCCTTCCCAACCTCAAACGTCACATTATCCATCTCGTTCAATTTAGCATTCGCTCGTGCATCTTCAATTGCTTGCGGCACAATCTCAACTCCGTACACATGCTTCGCTTCTTTCGCCAAACAAAGCGAGATTGATCCAATGCCGCAATAGGCATCAATAACCGTCTCCCTGCCTGTCAGCCCCGCCAATTTCAACGCTTCGGCATATAAGATTTCCGTCTGCACGGGATTCACTTGATAAAAAGACCTCGCGGAAATCGCAAAAGAAATACCGTGAATCGTATCCATAATGTATTCGCGCCCAGCAAGAACCAGCGTCCGATCACCAAATATAACATTCGTATTCGCCGCATTCACATTCTGAACTAGCGATGTTAAGCCTGGAATCGCGTGCTGCAACTCCGCAACAATCTGTTCCTTATTTGGAAAATTCGGCTTCGTTGTAACGATGACTAGCATCAATTCCCCCGTCGTCGTCGCAAATCGCGTCATCAGATGCCGTAACACACCTTTTCTGGTTGTTTCATCGTACGGCTCCATATGATACTTCGCAAAAATCTCGCGCGCTAGCTGAATCGCTTCATCATTTTGTTCCTGTTGAATCAGACACGTATCCATATCAATAATCTGATGCGATCGTTGTTGGTAGAAGCCAGCGACTAGCTTTCCATTGACAAATCCGACTGGCACTTGTGCCTTATTTCGGTATCGCCAAGGCTCCGCCATTCCAAGTGTCGGCAATACCTCCACATCCTGCTTCCCAATCCGCTTCATCACCTGCGCCACCTGTTTCTGCTTCATGCGCAATTGCCCATCATAGCTCAAATGCTGCAACTGACAACCGCCACACTGTGCATAAACAACGCAAGGCGGCCTCACCCGATCCACACTTTCCTTCGTCAACTCGATAATTTTGCCAAATCCGTAGTTCTTATTCGTTTTAATAACCTTAATCCGCGCCATCTCTTCCGGCAAACCTTGTGGCACAAAAATCGGATAGCCATTTATTTTAGCGACGGCATTGCCATCATGCGTTAAATCCTCAAAAACTACATCCATGCACTCATTCTTACTCACTGGAGCCCCCATTAATAGCCCTCCCTCTCTTTTCTCGACTCTTTATTATAACAAAAAAAAGGATAAGCGCATACCTATCCTCTACTTCTTAATCACATATTCTAATCCGACTGGTTGCTCAATTTCTTCGTCGCTATCTCCTTTGAAAAAAACAAGTGATGTCTTCTCTGCACTAAATTGATAATGCAATTGTCTAGGGTAAGCGATAACCTGCTCTCCAGCCTCAATATTAAATTCATCTTCTAAATACTGACTCGATATTTTAGCATTAATTCCTAATACAGGTGCGATTTTCTCCGCCAACCGACTAGAATAATCGGTCTCTAATTTCTCGTTCACTTGTAGCGGTGTGCCAACTGTTGTTGTAAGATTAAATCCTTTACCCGCCACCTTCTCAAGCGTACCATTCAAAATGGAGTAACTTGTTAAAAAACCATCGACCTTGTCGTGCGTATACTGAAACGTCGCTGGGTTCATTACTGTCGACACCTTATTTGCAAAAATTCGAATGCGGAAACGATCCATTTCCCGGTATTTCGAATCTACTTTTGCCATTTTAGTGAGCACGGTCTTATTGGTTGTATCTAAAATCAAATCGCCATTGTTCGCGATACTCGTCACGGTATTGTCACCCTTAATAGGCACGACCAGATTCGGCTCAATCGCAATACTCGTACTGGTTTTAATCCACGTTCTATTACTATCCATTAATTTCGCTTGATCAATCTCAGGCATTACTTCTTCTGCCTGCACATTCCAAAATATCAGAAAGGCTGCACCCCCGATGGCTATGCATGCCAATAAACCAATGATAAAACGGCTTATACGACTATTCTTCAAGTCGCAAACACCTTCTTTCTTGTATCTCGCTTTGTTCGTAACAGCTTCCACCATTATATCGCATTTTACGATTTAATACAAGTTGTTTACAATAATTACATTAATTCCTTGATATATTACAAAAACAGTACTCCCCTGGAAAGAATATGGCTACCCTGTATATTAATCAATCATTTCCATTTGTTTATTGTTTAAGTCAGACGCTGGAATGTCTGCTACATTGGCGAAAAAGGAGATGTGTTGCTTCAAGTTTTGGAAGATCATTGGTGTTTCTCCACCTAATTCCCCGTCCAAATTAATCAACATCTGATCATCGGAATGCACGACCACCTTCTCCGATTTCACATAAATCACGTTTGGCTCCTTGATGTGATCACCACGTAAAGCCAGCGTCACTAACCGGATAAACTCTGCCAGATTCACTTTTTTCACGATAATCAATGAGAATTTGCCATCGTCCAATTTAGCGTCAGGAGCTATTTTTTCAAAACCACCGATTGAATTCGTCAATCCGAGTAGGAAAAACATCGCTTCTCCTTCAAAAACGCCATCATCATATTCCACTCTGACATGCGTCGCCTTTAACGATGGTAACATTTCAATGCCCTTCAAATAATAAGCTAGCTGCCCGAGCATGGTTTTCAAACGACTCGGCACATCGTACGTAAGCTCTGTAATGCGACCACCACCACCGATATTGATAAAATACGTATCATTAGCTCTTCCGATATCCATCGCGACGCTAGCACCTTTAGCAATGATCTCCGTCGCTTTAATCACGTCACGCGGAATTTTCAGTGCCCTCGCAAAGTCGTTCGTCGTTCCAGTTGGGATAATTCCTATTTTGGGTCGATATTCCTGTTCAGCGATACCATTAATAACCTCATTAATCGTACCATCACCGCCAGCTGCTACCACTAAATCATAGCGATCCTCCACTGCTTTTCGTGCTTCATTTTTAGCATCATTTTCAGCTGGTGTCGTTGCATGGGAGCTCGTTATATATCCCGCATTTTCTAGTATTGTTAACACATCAGCCAAGTTTTTCTTAATAATTTCTCTTCCTGATGTTGGGTTATAAATCACTCGCGCTCGTTTCTGCATATTATATTCTCCATCCTCTCAAAAAGGAGTCTATAGGTGTAATATTTTTACACCGAACACTTTTCATTATACCAAACTAGCCTCCAAAAACCCATTCTGAAGCTATCGTCTTGCTTAAAAAATGCAAAAAAGTTACTAGGAGCGTCTATTTTCCCGCCCCTAATAACTCTGTATGTTATTTAACGTTTGTTCATTTCATCTACCAAAATTTCATTAACCATTGTTGGATTTGCTTGACCTTTCGTCGCTTTCATCACTTGGCCAACAAGGAAACCAACCGCACGATCTTTACCATTTTTAAAGTCGGCTACAGATTGTTCGTTTTGATCTAGAATACCGGAAATAATACCTCTGAGTTCGCCGGCATCCGATATTTGAACAAGGCCTTTCGCTTTCACTACTTCTTCCGCGTCGCCACCGTTTGTAATGAGTTCACGGAAAACTTTTTTAGCTATCTTGGATGAAATCGTTCCTTTTTCGATGAGGTTGATCATGCCAGCAAGATTTTCAGGTGTTAGCTTGGTATCGACAAGTTCTTGTTGCTCTGCATTTAGGTATGCAGAAACTTCACCCATTAACCAGTTCGACGCTTGTTTTGCATCGGCACCTTTTTGAATGGTTGCTTCAAAGAAATCGGACATTTCTTTTGTTAGTGTAAGAACCATCGCATCATATGCTGGTAAACCAATTTCTTCTACGTAGCGCACTTGGCGTTTGTCTGGAAGGTCTGGAATTTCAGCACGAATGCGTTCTTTCCACTCATTATCGATATATAAATCCACCAAATCTGGCTCTGGGAAATAACGATAATCATCGGAACCTTCTTTGATACGCATCAACGTCGTTTTCCCTGTGGCTTCTTCAAAACGGCGTGTTTCTTGCTCAATGATGCCGCCTGCCATTAGAACTTCTGCTTGGCGTTTGATTTCGTATTCGATACCTTTACGCACGTTTGTGAAGGAGTTCAAGTTTTTCAGCTCCGTTTTTACTCCGAACGCTTCTTGACCTACGGGGCGAATTGAGATGTTCGCATCACAGCGCATCGATCCTTCTTCCATTTTGACGTCGGAAACGCCTGTATATTGGATGATCGACTTGATTTTTTCAAGGTAAGCATAGGCTTCATCAGCTGTACGCATATCTGGTTCTGACACGATTTCAACAAGCGGCGTGCCTTGACGGTTAATGTCGACAAGGGAGTAGCCGTGTGATGTATGCGTATTTTTACCAGCGTCCTCTTCCAAGTGAAGACGGGTAACACCGATACGTTTTTTCTCACCATGTACTTCGATATCAATCCAGCCGTGTTCGCCGATTGGTTGGTCGAATTGTGAGATTTGATAGGCTTTCGGATTATCTGGATAGAAGTAGTTTTTACGGTCGAATTTCGTGTGCTCTGCGATTTCACAGTTGATTGCCATCGCTGCTTTCATACCGTATTCGACTGCTTTTTTATTCAAAACTGGCAAAACGCCTGGCATCCCAAGGTCCACCACGTTCGTATTCGTATTCGGCTCCGCGCCAAAATGAGCAGGTGCCGGCGAAAAGATTTTGGATTCTGTTTTCAATTCTACATGGACCTCAAGTCCGATTACTGTTTCAAAATTCATATGTCTCGCCCTCCCTTATAAACTTGGTTTTTCTTTATGGAATTCTGTTGCTTGTTCAAATGCATGCGCCACACGGTAAATCGTTTTTTCATCGAAGTAGTTACCAATCACTTGCAAACCGACGGGCATACCTTCTGAGAGTCCACAAGGAACCGAGATCGCCGGAAGACCAGCCAAGTTAATCGGAATCGTTAACAAATCATTTAAATACATCGTGATTGGGTCATGGATCAATCCGCCAATATCAAAGGCAACAGTTGGTGCACTTGGCCCGATAATCACATCGTAATCTGCAAATACATTCGCAAAATCTTGCTTGATTAGCGTACGTGCTTGTTGTCCTTTTTTGTAATATGCATCGTAATAACCGGAGCTAAGCGCAAAAGTTCCTAGCATGATACGACGTTTTACCTCATCGCCAAAACCTTCGGCGCGTGATTTTTTGTAAAGCTCTTCCAATGTATGCGCGTTTGGTGAACGGTAACCGTAGCGTACGCCGTCAAAGCGAGCCAAGTTCGATGACGCTTCACTCGATGCTAAAATATAATAACTTGCTACGCCATACTCAGAATGAGGAAGCGATACTTCATCCCATGTTGCGCCTAAGTTTTCTAACGTTTTCAACGCTTTTAAAACCGCTTCTTTCACGCCTGGTTCCACGCCTTCACCGATGTACTCTTTTGGCACGCCAATGCGTAAACCTTTAATGTCACCCGTCAAGTGAGACGCAAAATTCTCCACTGGCTGATCGATCGACGTGGAGTCATGCGGATCCACACCAGAAATCGCTTCTAGCAAATACGCGTTGTCCTCCACGGTACGCGTGATCGGCCCAATTTGGTCAAGTGACGATGCAAAAGCGATTAAACCATAGCGAGAAACGCGGCCATATGTAGGTTTCATCCCAACAACACCACAGAATGCAGCCGGTTGACGAATCGAGCCACCCGTATCTGATCCTAATGAAAACAATACTTCACCAGCAGCTACACTCGCAGCGCTACCGCCTGAAGAACCACCTGGTACTTTATTTAAATTCCACGGATTTGCCGTTGTTTGGAAATAAGAATTCTCGGTTGACGAGCCCATTGCAAATTCATCCATGTTTACTTTTCCGATATTAATCGTTTGTGCCGCTTTTAATTTTTGCATCACCGTTGCGTCGTAAATTGGATCAAAGTTCTCCAGAATTTTACTTGCGGCAGTCGTGCGCAGGTTTTTCGTCACGATATTATCTTTAATACCGATCGGCAGACCTGCTAACATATTGTTTGGATCAATCCCAGCATCCCCAAGTTCTTCGGCAACATCTAACGCCTTATCACGGTTCAACGTAATAAACGATTTCACTTTATCTTCTACAGCATCAATACGGTCAAATGATTCTTTGACAAGATCGTATGGCGCGATTTCTTTTTTTACAAGCTTTTCATGTAGGTCTTTTACTGAATGCTCAAATAATCCCAAATTAATTCCCTCCTGCTTTCCTAAAATTAGTCTTCCATAATGGTTGGTACTTTGAACATGCCATCCTGTTGGTCTGGCGCGTTTCTTAATACTTCCTCGCGTGGTAAACCTGGAATCGATACATCTTCACGCAACACATTCGACACTTCAATCGCATGCGATGTTGGCGCCACGTTGGCCGTATCTAATTCATCTAATTTCTCCACCATCTGAATAATTTTCTCTAATTGCTCTGAGAATGCTTGCGCCTCTTGATCGCTTACTTCTAAGCGTGCCAAGTTGGCTACTTTCTCCACGGTTTCTTTTGAAATAGTTGTCAAAATTTCTCCTCCTAATCAGAAGAAAAGCACCTCGTTCGATACTTTCCTTCTTAAAAATATAATTACTCGAAAATATGCGCTGTTGGCGTATCATCATTTGCTTTACGCGTAATCAGTGCGGCTGTACCATCAGTTGTAGTAATATTAACCTGAATTGCGGCATTTGTCGAGAGGTGTTTTCCAAGTAAATCCGTCACATATTGCGTGAAACCAATAATTTCTGCTTCTCCGTAAAATTGTAGCGGTATATCAATGTTTAACTCTGCCATCTCCCCGTTCTCATAACGAGCGCGTCCAACGACACCCGTGTAGTTCGGGTAATACTTCTCAATGTCGGCTTTAAAATCTTCAAAAGAAGTGTTGTCGGTTTTATGATCCGACTTTGCATCTGAGGACGGCAATACATAACTTTTCTCATCGATGGTCTTCCATTTCCCGACATCCGCACCGTCGGCATTCGCCATCGCGATAAAGTTTCCAGGAACGACACCGTCACGCTTACCTTGCTTATAGATCGCAATCGTAACCGGCACACTATCCAATCCTTTAGTAGCTCGAATCCGGCTTAAAACCGTCGCTGCCATCTCTTTTCCTTGAGCAAGTAGCGTCTCATCCGAAATATTTTGCTCATATGTGGCGCCAAATTTCTCTTTTTGATAATAATCAACGGAATTCATCGCTAAGGCAATCGAAATACCTCCAAGCCCCACCGTATTCTTATCCGTTTTCTTCAAATAATCTTGCTCTAAAATATGCGCCAAATAAATCGGGGCACGTTGCTCGTCCGTCTTACCATTATCTTTTGGATTAAGTCCATCCTTGTTCTTATCACTCGATCGATCCAACCACTTCGTCAAGGTCTCTGTCGTCAAATACTGACCTTCTTGGAAAAGATAGTCATCCGGCGAATAACTTGTTTGCGAAACCCGCATCAATCCAGATTCCAACTCATTAATATCGTAACGTGAGTTGATGTTTGATACGACTAAACCACGAGATTTACTCGCTTTATACGGCAAAACAGTTTTGTAATAATCCGAGGAAATTTGATTCTTTGTCATAATACCTGTTTCCGCCTGTTTCGTGTCTTTCTTCTGTACAACCTGCTCATCCGAATTGAGGCTCGGGGCGCATCCTGCAAGTAAAAGCGCGGTGCTAAGGGAAACTACTAGTAATTTTTTCATTTGTTTTGACCACCTTCATCTGGTAAATATTCCATTAATTTTTGCTCGCTCCACACTGGTATACCTAATGCTTCGGCTTTAGCCAGCTTGGAACCTGCATCACTGCCTGCCACAACAACAGCCGTGTTTTTACTTACGCTCCCCGTTACATTTCCACCTAACATTTCAATTAATGCTTTCGCTTCCTCACGCTTCAGATGTTCTAATTTCCCTGTTAAAACAACTTTCTGATTCGCAAAAACAAGCGCTTCTTCTGGCATTAATTCCAGTTTCGGACCTGTATACATCATATTGACTTCTGCTTTTTCTAACTTCGCTAACAAATCATGGACTTCTTCATTTTCAAAATAAGCGACGATAGAGTCTGCCATCTTCTCACCAATATCAGGCACCTCCATAAGCGCTTCTTTCTCCGCCTCACGGAGCGCATCCATCGTTTCGAAATATTGTGCTAAAACTTTCGCAGCCTTCGCACCAACATGGCGAATTCCAAGACCAAACAGCAATTTCTCCAACGAATTCTCGCGACTCTTGTCAATCGATGCCAATAAATTTTGAACGGATTTCTCGCCCATTCTCTCTAATTCTACCAGTTTTTCACCCGAAAGGAAAAACAAATCGGCCACATCCGCAATTAATTTTTGTTCAAACAGCTGAACAACTACTTTTTCGCCTAGGCCATCGATGTTCATTGCATTACGTGAAACAAAGTGAATCAAGCCTTCTTTTAGTTGGGCAGGACATTTCGGATTGATACATCGAAGCGCCACTTCCCCTTCTAAACGGACAAGCTCACTTGCACATGTCGGGCAGTGCGTTGGCATATGATACGGAACTTGCTCTTTCGTCCGCTCTTCCTCCACAACCCGGATTACTTCTGGAATAATATCGCCCGCTTTTTTGATTAAAACGGTATCGCCAATTCGAATATCCCGCTCGCGGATCAAATCCTCATTATGAAGGGACGCTCGGCCAACTGTCGTTCCAGCTACGCGAACCGGCTCCAGAATCGCAGTTGGTGTAACTACACCCGTCCGACCAATGCCAAGCTCGATGTCGAGTAATTTCGTCGCCACTTCTTCGGCTGGAAATTTATATGCAATAGACCAACGTGGTGATTTCGCAGTAAATCCGAGCGTTTTTTGCTGCTCCAAACTGTCGACCTTAATGACGATGCCGTCAATGTCATACGCTAATCCTGCGCGTCCATTTGTCCATTCATCAATATACGCAAAAATTTCTTCTAAAGACTGGCACAAACGACGTTCCTTGTTAACTTTCAAGCCTAGTTTTTCAAGTGTTGCTAAGCCTTCACTATGTGTCGCCACACCCATCTCGCCAAAGTCGGCAACAGCATACAAGAAAATATCTAAATTTCGCGATGCTGCAATTTTTGTATCTAATTGACGTAGAGATCCTGCCGCCGCATTTCGCGGGTTTGCAAAGACCTCCAGTCCTTCTTCTTCTCGCTTTTCATTCAAACTTTGAAATGACTGCTTTGGCATGAACGCTTCTCCGCGTACTTCAATCGTGAACGGCTCTTTTAGCGCCATCGGAATAGAGCGCACTGTCCGCAAATTCGACGTAATATCCTCACCAACCGTCCCGTCACCGCGCGTTGCTCCACGTTTATACCTGCCCGCTTCATATTGTAAAGAGACAGCTAAACCATCGATTTTGAGTTCACACATGTAGGCTACATCCTCGCCCACCTTCTCACGCACGCGACGGTCGAAATCCTGCAAATCCTCATGGTTAAACGCATTGCCTAAACTTAGCATTGGCGTTTCATGCGCCACTTTTTGAAAACCAGCAAGTATTTCCCCACCAACACGCTGAGATGGCGATTCTGGCGTCACCCAATCCGGATGCTTCTCTTCAAGACCAATCAATTCATGCAAAAGTTGATCATACAAAGAATCCGGCGCCGTTGGATTATCCGCCACATAGTATTCATAACTAAGCCGCTCCAATTCCTTTATCAGTTCTTCATAACGCTCTTTTTCAGCCATTTCACTTCACCTACTTATACTTTTTCAACAGGCGCAAATTCCGCCAGCAATCGTTTTACTCCAGTTGGACTCGGGAAGGCAATATCAAGTTCCATATTACTCCCAGTTCCTTTCACGCTAACAACCGTTCCGACGCCCCATTTCTTATGACTCGCCTTGTCGCCAACTGTCCACGCCTCTTTTTCAGCGCCTGATGAACTGTAACCAACCACCGATTTGCTATGCATTGCTGACTTCGCAAATGGCACTTCTGTCAAACTGTTCTCATGACCCATTTCAATCAGATCATTCGGAATCTCATCAATAAAACGCGACTCCTTGTTCGCCGTCGAACGACCATACAACATTCGCGAGTAAGCGCTCGTCATATACAGCTCCTCTTCAGCGCGCGTAATACCAACATACGCCAGTCTACGCTCCTCTTCCATCTCATCTTCCTCGAAAAGCGCCCGACTATGCGGAAAAATCCCTTCCTCGAGGCCCACTAAAAAGACAACTGGAAATTCCAAACCTTTGGCTGAGTGGAGCGTCATAAGCGTCACTGCCCCACGAGATTTATCCTCTTCATCCAACTTATCCACATCCGCAACAAGCGCCAAATCCGTCAAAAAGCTAATCAACGTCTTATCGTCGTTTTCCTTCTCAAAATTTTGTGTCACAGATAAGAACTCATCAATATTCTCCAAACGCGTCTGCGCCTCAATCGTCCGTTCATTTTCTAACATTGCGCGGTATCCTGTTTTATCAAGTACTTGTTCCACGAGCTCCGTCACGGACAAGTAATCCTGCATTTGCGTGAAACCCTTCATCAGATCATGGAACTCCACTAATTGTTTGGAAATTTTGGCAGAAAGTCCAACCATTTCGATACGATCCAACACTTCAAAAACCGTCAAATCGTACGCTGCCGCTGTATTTGCAATCTTATCCAACGAACCCGCGCCAACTCCACGTTTTGGTACATTAATAATTCGCGCCAAACTAATGTCATCATCATTGTTCGAAATCAGGCGCAAATACGCCAGTACATCCTTGATCTCTTTACGATCATAGAACTTCGTACCGCCAACCATTTGATACGCCATGCTCGACTTCATGAAAAATTCCTCCATGACACGCGACTGCGCATTCGTCCGGTACAAAATCGCAAAATCTGAAAGCGGCCGGTTCGACGCAATAACTTCTTCTTGAATTTTGCCGACAACATAAGAAGCTTCTTCCTTCTCCGTCAATGCCTTATGATAAAAAATCTTCTTACCTTCATCATTGTTCGTCCACAGATTTTTTGGTTTCCGATTGCTATTGTTCTCAATCACCCGGTTTGCCGCTTCCAAAATCCGCTTCGTCGACCGATAGTTCTCTTCTAAAAGAATCGTTTGCGCGTTTGGATAATCTTTCTCAAACGACATAATATTCGTAATATCCGCACCACGCCAACCATAAATCGACTGATCGGAATCCCCAACGACACACAGATTACGGAACCTAGCCGCAAGCAACTTCACTAAAATATATTGCGCATGGTTCGTATCTTGATACTCATCTACATGAATATACTGAAACTTCCGTTGATAGAACTCCAAGACGTCTGGCACTCGTTCAAACAACTGAATCGTCACCATGATTAAATCATCAAAATCTAGCGACTGGTTCTTTTTGAGCTTCTTCTCGTACTCGACATACACATCCGCAACCATCTGATCGTAAAAACCAAACGCTTCCTTCTTGTATTCCTCCGCATTGGTAAGCTCGTTCTTCGCGTTACTAATCGACGCCAAAATCCCACGCGGCTCAAACTTCTTCGTATCGACATTCTTGTCCTTCAAAATGCCCTTCACAACCGAAAGCTGATCCCCGCCATCCAAAATCGTAAAATTGCGGTTAAAACCGATCCGTTCAATATCCCGACGTAAAATTCGTACACACATCGAGTGAAATGTCGAAATCCAAATCGATTCTGCTTCAGGTCCTAGCAAATTACCAACACGCGCTTTCATCTCACGCGCCGCCTTATTCGTAAACGTGATCGCCAAAATATTATACGGATTCACGCTACGTTCCTTCATCAAATAAGCAATACGATGCGTCAAAACACGCGTTTTCCCACTGCCTGCTCCCGCCATAATGAGTAGCGGCCCTTCTGTCGCTTGGACCGCCTTCTTTTGCTGTGGGTTCAATCCTTTTACTAAATCTTCCGCATTTAATTGCATTTTATCCTCACACCGCCAATACAAACATTTGTTCTTATTTTAACTTTTTAAGCAACCGAAAGCAAGTAAAGTTATCGAACCGCACTCACCGTTTCCAACGCCTGCTCAAAATCTTCGTACAAAATATTACCAACGACAATCACATCCGCGATTTCACTCATTTCCCGTGCCTGAGCAACCGTCCTAATGCCACCGCCATACCAAAGCTTCGTGTTCACAAGCTCATTCCGCGCGGCTTGAACCATTCGACTATCACCAAAAGTGCCACTATATTCGACATAAAAAATCGGCAATCGGAGCATGTTTTCTGCAATGCTCGCGTATGCCGCCACATCATCCGCAGATAAATCTGTATTTGCCCTTGCGAGTTGTGCCGCTTTTGCCTCTGGGTTTAAAATGCAATACCCTTCTGTTTGGACATGTGGCCACGGAATAAAAGAGCCATATTGCTTCACAATCTCGTGATGCGCGCCAATCAACCAAGTCACGTCTGTCGAATTTAGAACCATCGGAATCAAGTAGTCGCTTGCACCAGGCACAATCATCGCCTCGTCACTCACCTCAATAAAAACCGGTAATCCCAAACTCGCAAAAGTCCGAAATAAATCCTGTACTGCGCCTATCTCTAGCCCATCTGAACCACCAATAATAAACCCGTCAGTTCCAGACTGAGCCAATCGCTGTACAGCTAGATTTGGTAACTGCTTAGCTGGATCTAATTTGAATAAATGTTTCACCAAAGCCCCTCCATCATGTATATGAGTGAAATAATTCCGCGTATGAAATAATAACCTAAGACTTTGTAAAAATATCGCGTCTTGCTTCGAACGCTAACTGATGGATTACATACTCGCTCCGCTCCTATGCATATTGGTAGCGTAACTCACTTCTCTTC
>NZ_JAASUG010000011.1:0-97092 GCF_014322885.1 Listeria grandensis
CCGTCCTGTGATTCTTACCCGAAAACATGACTGTCTTCTTGGTTTTATCTTTGTTTCTGTTCAGTTTTCAAAGGTCAATCTCTCGTTCGCTTTCATCTAGCAGCGACCTTCTTATAGTATCATTAGGGCTAATCTTTGTCAACACTTTTCATCTTCTTTTTGAATAAAAGTTTAAATGTTAATTTCGGATCACATTTAGTATGAAATGCTTGATAATCCTTTGCTATTAGCGGTTTTTTTGATCTCGTATAAGAGGCACGATAACTAGAATACCATGTATATTACACAAACGCAATAGTATTTTGCAAATTTATTTATAAATATTTATTTACTTGTATATTCTTTAGGTTGTATGGATAATAACGCCCTGCTCTAAAAAGCGAGCCTTTAATGAAGAATCTAATTCATCTCCTGTTATTATACTCGTAATATCACCCAAGTCGGCGTATTTATACAACGAGATTCTTCCAAACTTAGTGTGATCTGTTACTAAGAATACTTCTGTTGCAGAGTGTAACATTTGGACTTTTGCTGGTACTAGGTACTCATCGTAATGCATGAGGCCTTTTTCTAGATCGATTGCTGGTGTCGTGACAAATGCTTTATGGACGTGGAGATTGCGCAGTGTTTCTTCTGTGATCATACCGTTTAACATATAAGTTGCGGGATATAGAACGCCACCCGTAATAATGACCTTGATAGAGGAGTGCCGCAAAATTGCCGCTACATTGATGTCATTCGTAATTACGGTCAATTTGGTGCGATCCTTGATAGCTCTAGCGATGTGCCCTGTCGTTGTGCCTGAATCAAGTATGATCGTGTCTCCTTCTTCGATAAGTGATGAGGCATAAGAGGCAACGCGTTGTTTCTCTTCATACTGTACTTCTTCTCGTTTTTGAAAATCAGGTTCAGAGATAATCTTTTCTTCTATCATGACACCGCCGTGTGTTCGTTTTAGTTTTTGCTCGTTTTCTAGCGTATTTAGGTCTCTACGAATGGTGACTTCATGAACTTGAAAGTGGCGAGCCAATTCGCTTACACTTACAATTCTTTTGTTTTTCACGTAATTTAAGATCGCTTGTTTGCGCTCAATGGAAAGCATCTTTTTCTCCCTTCTCGCTGTAAAATTTGCTAAACCTCTATTTCCAAAATAAAAAATCTGCGTGGCACTTCCGGATTATTGGAGGTTTCACGCAGATCTGTCGTATTATTTCAAACGTTTTTCGAGTTCTGCCTTCATTTCTTCATAGCCAGGTTTACCTAACAAGGCAAACATGTTAGCTTTATACGCTTCTACACCAGGTTGGTCGAATGGATTAACCCCATTTAAGTAACCACTTACGCCAACTGCGATTTCAAAGAAGTATACTAGATAGCCGAATGAATAGGCATCGAGTGTCGGCACTTCTACAACGAAATTCGGAACATCGCCGTCTGTATGCGCTAATAAGGTCCCTTGGAAAGCTTTATCATTTACGTAATCTACCGTTTCGCCAGCAAGGTAGTTCAGACCATCCAGATCGTTATCTTCTTTATTGATTGTGATTTCATGACGGGATTTGCTTACTTTAACCACCGTTTCAAAAATGTTACGGCGCCCTTCTTGAATGTATTGACCAAGTGAGTGTAAATCCGTGGAGAAGTTAGCGCTGGACGGGTAGATTCCTTTTTGGTCTTTCCCTTCGCTTTCGCCAAACAATTGTTTCCACCACTCGTTGAAATATTGTAGACCTGGCTCATAGTTGATAAGTAATTCTGTGACTTTGCCTTTACGATATAGTACATTGCGGGCTACTGCGTATTGATAGGCAATATTTTTAGATAGCTCAGGACTACTGAAGTCAGCACGTGCTGCGTCAGCACCTTTCATCATTGCTTCAATATCCACGCCACTTGCTGCGATCGGTAGTAAGCCGACTGCAGTTAAGACAGAGAAACGACCCCCGACATCATCCGGTACAACAAATGTTTCGTATCCTTCTGAGTTCGATAGCTCTTTTAAGGCACCTTTGGCTTTGTCCGTTGTTGCATAAATACGCGACTTCGCTTCTTCTTTGCCATATTTCTTCTCTAAAAGTTCTTTGAAAACACGGAATGCGATCGCTGGTTCCGTTGTTGTTCCTGATTTTGAGATGACGTTAACAGAGAAATCTTTGCCATCAATCACGTCAATGAGATCATGCAAATAGCTAGAACTAATGCTGTTTCCTGCAAAAAAGACTTGCGGCGCTTGGCGTTTTTCTTTGTCTAATACGTTATAGAATGCATGGTTTAGCGTCTCAATCGCCGCACGGGCACCAAGATATGATCCGCCAATACCGATGACAATCAGAACTTCAGAATCTGCTTTGATTTTGGCTGCTGCTTTTTGAATGCGAGTAAATTCTTCTTTATCGTAATCACGAGGTAAGTTGATCCATCCTAAATATTCGTTACCTGCGCCAGTGCCATTATGTAGTGCCTCATGCGCCGCTGTGACAGCTGGTTGTAAATAGTCGATTTCATGTTGCTCGAAAAATTTCAATGCGTTTGAATAATCAAATTGAATATGTGTCATCATTTTCCCTCCAAATTATTAGTGCATATTTATAGTACCTACTTTATAACAACTGTCCTCATTTAGCAAGAATAGTGCCATCCTAGTTCTCTTGTGGCAATATATACGGAACTCCGCTTTCTAATACAAGTTTATTTAGCGCGACGTCTTGTTCTTGTAGCAGGTCATCTGCTTGTGGAATCGAGGTCCACCGCGCATGAAAAACGCTGTCATCTTTTTCAACGGTTAAAAAATCACCAGTCGCTGTTGCTTTGTAGACAAATAGGCAAACATGCTCCCATGCGGTTCTGCGTTCCTTCACGTAAAGCAAACTGTCAATTTGGCAATCGACACTGGTTTGTTGTTTTACTTTTGAAATTAGCGCTTGTTCTAGTGTTTGATCCGTTTCTACTCTGCCACCTGGGAACGCCCATTTTAAATCGCGATTTTTCACGAGTAGAATATCATCCTTTTTTTCATTGTAAATAAATCCCTTTACTAACAAAACCCTTTTCATGAACAAACCTCCCTTAAGATCTTATATTTAAAATTATCTAAAAATTCAAACCCGCAGAGCAATCATTAACTATGTTGTCTAAAATGTTTGTTAATTAAAATTAGAAAGCCTTATGATTAGGAAACTCCCAGTGAAGCGAAGTCTCCATAGGCTCATGATTATTACTTATCTGCTTTGTCTACCCATTCTTGTAGCTTGTCACGCAATGTGTTGAAGCCTTCGTCTGGACCTGATGACATTTGTTGTGGTGCGCGCTTTGGTTCTTGTTTTGTTTTGGCTGGTGCTTCTTCTGTTGCGCGGATAGATAAGCTGATTTTATTTGTTTCACTATTGATTTCTAGAATTTTGACTTTTACCTCTTGACCTACTTCTAGAAATTCATGTACATCCTTTACAAATCCGTGATGGATTTCTGAAATGTGTACCAATCCTTGTGTCTTGTCATCCAATGCAACAAATGCGCCGTAACCTTGAATGCCAGCCACCTTCCCTGTAATAATATCGCCAACTTTAAATTCACTCATCATATACCCTACTTTCTCACTTTCAATAATTACAAATTATATCACTACGCCTTTAAATACACAATTATTAGATTTGATTCGTTCATCGTTTCGCATGAGATTATGATACAATGGGACTGAAATGTGTATTTTCAAGGAGGATTTTGTGATGAGTCATTTTGATGAAGTAATCCCGCGTATTGGGACAAACAGCGAGAAATGGGACGATGTAAAAAATTTATTTGGAACGGAAAATGTGATTCCGATGTGGGTGGCGGACATGGATTTCAGCCCGCCTTATGCTGTTCATCAAGCTTTTCAAAAGTTGCTGGATCATGGGGTTTTTGGCTATTCGATGACGCCTCCTGGACTAAAGCCTAGTATTATAAATTGGTTGGCTACGCGGCATCATTATCAGGTCGATGAATCGGATATTTTTCTAAATGCTGCGGTTGTTCCTTCTATATCTATGGCGATCCGTTCCTTGACGCAAAAAGGGGATGCGGTTTTGATGCATTCGCCTGTGTATCACCCGTTTTTCTTAGTGACTGCGCAAACAGAGCGAGTTGTTACTTTGACGCCACTCGTTTATGAAGATGGTATGTATCAAGTGGACTGGGCGGATTTCGAGGAAAAGATTCAACATGTGGAGTTGTTTATTCTTTGTAATCCGCATAATCCTGGTTGTCGTAGTTGGACCCCTGTGGAACTTGCAAAAATGGTGGCGCTTTGTGAGCGTTATGGTGTGCCGATTATTTCGGATGAGATTCATTCGGACTTGACGATGCCTGGTGTGACGCATACGCCGCTTGCTATCGCTGCTCCTGATTATGAGGCGCAAATCGTTACATTGATGGCACCAACAAAGACTTTCAACTTGGCTGGAATGAAGGCCTCTTTCTTTATTACGACAAATCCTGAATTCCAGAAAAAATTTGATTATGAGGCGAAATATACGTCGCGCCCAGAAATTAACTCTTTTGGAGCAGTTGGAATGGAGGCGGCTTACCGAGATGGCGCTTCATGGGTGGACGAATTGCGCGATTATATTTTCGCGAACTATCAATATACAAAGGCCGAGATCGAGACGCATTGTCCGCTAGTCGGCGTAACAAAGCTTGAGGCTACATATTTAATGTGGTTGGATTGCCGAGCATTAGACCTAGATGACAAAACACTCTATCAAAATTTAATTGATGCCGGTGTCGGTGTTCAAATGGGTTCTGATTTTGGTGTCGCAGGTTCCGGTTTTGTTCGTTTAAATATTGCTTGTCCGAAAGAAACACTGCAAAAAGGTGTTGCTTGCTTGATAAACGGCTTGCAGAAATGATGATGGTCGGTTTTTCACGATTTATTTGTTATACTTAGTATAGAAATTTAAAAGACAAGGAGTTGGGGAATATATGTTTTTAGGACTTCGTGAATTGCTTTATTCGAAGTTACGTTATTTTTTAGTAACGGGGATTATGATTTTGATTGTCTTATTATCCTTATTTTTATCGGGGCTCGCGAATGGTTTGGCGTATGATAATGCTTCTTCGGTCGCAAACAATGATGTGCCGTATTATGTTTTAGCTAAAGATGCGCAAGGTAAAGTGGAACGTTCGCTTTTCCCTGAATCAGATTTAGCGGGGATTAAAGATGGTAAGAATGTGAAAGACGCTGCGGTTCTTGGTCAATCGATGCAGACGCTAAAACGCGCGGATGATGGTAAGAAATTCAGTATGGCAGTCTTCGCGATTACGCCAGGTAGTTTTTTGGAGCCGAAAGTGACGTCTGGTTCACAGATGAGCGTGACAAAACCGGATGGCGTTATTTTAGACGCCTCGCTAAAAGGTGATTTAAAAGTCGGCGATGTGCTAGAAGACGATATTTTAAATAAACAAATGACGGTGATTGGTTTTGCGAAAGATCAGAAATATAGCCATGCTCCAGTTGTTTATATGAATATGGCGGTTTGGCAGTCCATAAATCCAAGCCTTTATCACCAAAAAATCCCGCAAACAAGTACTGTCGCTATCCTTGCTAAGGACGCGGATAAAGATGTTTCTATCGGTAATAAAGATTTGACGGTCATTTCGCATAAAGACTTCCTAGATCAGATACCTGGTTATTCCGCGGAGCAAATGACGCTAAACATGATGATCTTCTTCTTGATCGTGATCGGTGGCTTCATTTTGACAGCTTTCTTCTATATTATGACATTACAGAAAACAGGCCAATTCGGTATTTTGAAGGCGCTTGGAACGAAAACGAGTTACCTTGTGATGAGTGTTGTCTCGCAGGTCATATTGATTTCGGTTATCAGTATCGGGATTAGTATCGCTGCGACGGCTGGCCTTTCAACCATCATGCCTGACGCGATGCCGTTTCGCTTAACTGGCTGGACGATGACGCTTTACAGTCTCCTATTTTTCGCCGTAGCAGTTATCGGTTCGCTTTTATCACTCATCAAAATTGCTAAAGTAGACGCGCTGGACGCGATTCGGGGAGGCGATCAATAATGACAGCTCTTTTAAAATTTGAAAATGTAACAAAAACGTATCCATCCGGGCCAACGACGATTCACGCATTGCGCGAAACCAACTTCGAAGCTAATGCTGGGGAATTGATTGCAATTGTTGGACCTTCTGGCTCTGGTAAAAGTACCTTTTTATCGTTAGCTGGGGCGCTACTGACGCCAACATCTGGAAAAATTGCCATCAACGGTAAAGTCATTAGTGATCTTTCAAAAAAAGCGCAGACGGAATTACGTCTATCGGAAGTCGGATTCATTTTCCAGGCAGCGCATCTTGTTCCCTATTTGAAAGCACAGCAACAACTTGAGTTTATCGGCAAATTGGCTGGGCAAGAAAAACAAGATGTAGCAAAGAAAAGTGAAGCCTTGCTTACACAGCTCGGACTCGGCGATCGCTTGCATTTTTATCCGAAAGATTTATCTGGTGGGGAAAAACAACGGGTGGCGATTGCGCGCTCGCTGATTAATGAACCAGCTGTGATCTTAGCGGATGAGCCTACAGCGAGTCTTGATTCTACTCGTGGTCGTGAAGTGGTGGAGTTGCTTCGAGCTGAAGTGAAGGACCAACAACGTGCGGTCATTATGGTAACACACGATGAGCGGATGCTTGATATGTGCCATCACGTTTATCGGATGCTTGATGGTATTTTAACAAAAGATATATAGATCGCAACAAAGCGATACGCCTCACTACCAAATGAGATGTATCGCTTTTTTGTTTATGGAGTAATCGGACTGAATCCGCCCATCTTTATTTAAAAGCGCAAAAAAAGCTGGAATCAAGATTGGCGAATGCCTTTCTTAACTCCAGCTTTGATTCATTTATTATTCGCCCATCAATTTTAGAGCGTGATCAAGTACTTTCTCACCGTTCATTGTACCGTAAGCTGTCATGTCGATAACATCCACTGGAACACCTTTTGGTTCAGCCAATTTATCAACCGTTGATTTTTGGTAACGAACTTGAGGGCCAAGCAATACAACGTCCGCTGTATCAATAAGTCCATTGATTTCAGAGATAGAATACGCAGCAATTGTCGCTTCTAATCCCTTTGCTTCTGCTGCTTTTTGCATTTTTGTTACTAATAAACTTGTAGACATTCCTGCCGCACATACTAATACGATATTTTTCATCAAAAATCTTTCCTTTCGATTTTAGGGTGGCTTACTTTTGCTATACGTACATTATACCACTATACAGCGTTTACACAAGACTGAACTCTGCACGCGCGCCGAGAAATGCTTAGTTCCTAGGAAAAAGCGAGTCCCGAAGCGGGGCGTATTTGTGTACGAGAGCATCGGAACAGAGCTTTTAACGACGCAAATGAGCGTTTCTCGACGCGCGTGGGTTTGGTGAACAAGTCTGGGTGCTTTTTATAGGATGGTGATTTTGTCGATGGTTACGTCATGGACTGGTTTATCTTGGGCGCCTACGCTTACGGACTGTATTTCGTCTACTACATCCATACCTTCTACTACTTGGCCGAATACTGTGTGGCGTCCGTCTAAATGAGGGGTTCCGCCTGCTTTGTACGCTTCGATTACTTCAGCTGGGAATCCTGCGCCTTCCATTTGTTTTGCCATCTGTGGGTGCAAATTCTTATTTGTAACGATGAAAAATTGGCTACCATTTGTTCCTGGGCCTGCGTTTGCCATGGATAGGGCTCCGCGCATATTGAATGCGTTTGGTGAGAATTCGTCTTCAAATGGTTCTCCCCAAATGCTTTCGCCGCCGTAGCCTGCGCCTTCTGGATCGCCACCTTGAATCATGAAATCAGCGATAACACGGTGGAAAATGATACCTTCATAGTAGCCGTTTTCTGCGTGTGTTAGGAAGTTTTCTACTGCTTTGGGTGCGATTTCTGGGAATAGCTTGATTTTGATTGTCCCACGGTTTGTTTCCATCGCGATTAATTTTTCGTTCGCTGCTACTTCTTTTGTTAATTGTGGATAGTATGTCATTTTTTAAATCTCCTTTTTTACTTTTAGTTGACTGCTCTTATTTAAACCAGATTATGAGTAGGTTCACAAATACAGCGAGTACATATATACATAATAAACTAGCCGCGCCCCAAATAACAATTTTTTTGACCATGGTGCCTCCTCTTTCTTAGAGCGTTTATTTTTGTTTCTGTCCTTCTTTATTCTATAATGTAATTAGCTTTTTGGAAACTAATAAGGAATAGAGATGGTTTTTATGTCAGTAAAAAAACGGAATTTATACATTTTAATGGTAGCAAATTTGCTAATTTCGGCCAGTACGACGATGATTATGCCTTTCTTATCGCTGTACATTGAAACATTTGGAGATTATAGTGAGGCCTATGTGCAACGCTGGGCTGGGTATATTTTTGGGGTGACTTTTTTAGTCGCTTTTATTTTTTCACCGATCTGGGGACGAATTGGGGATAAGTACGGCTTTAAGAAAATTTTGATGTTTACGGCTTTTGGGATGAGTCTTAGTATTTTCCTCATGGGTTATGCTCATTCTGTTACATATATGATGATTTTGCGGATTTTCATGGGGGTTGTGACTGGATTTATTGGGATTTCGAATGCCTTTATTGCGCGACAAACGGATCGAAATGAGGCTGGAAAAGTGCTTGGGACATTGCAACTCGGTGGTGTGACGGGGATGCTATTTGGTCCGCTACTCGGTGGGGCTCTGGCTGACTTTTTCGGATTTTCCAGTACGTTTATTATTACGGGGATCGCGATTTTTATTGCCGCACTGCTTGTCACGTTTGGCTTAAAAGAAGTTCGGCCAGATTTAGCAGATGCAAAAAAAGTAACTTATTCACGCCGAGAAGTCTTGAAGCATATCTTCCAATTGCGGGTTTTGATGATGGTCATGATTATTTCATTGCTCATTCAGGTGGCAAATTTTAGTGTACAACCGCTTCTAGCACTTTATGTTGGGGAGTTGACGCATACAGATAATGTGGCATTACTTTCAGGACTTGCTTTTTCTGCGGCTGGCTTCGGGAACTTGGTGATGACGCGAAAATGGGGTCAGCTCGGCGATAAGTATGGCTATGAGAAAATTTTGAACATCTTGCTCATTTTAGCGGCCTTATTTGTTTTGCCACAAGCTTTTGTGCCCAACTTATGGTTGTTTATCCTATTCCGCTTTTTATTCGGGATTGCAATCGGCGGAATGGTTCCTTGTGCAACGGCGTATATTCGATTGGCTGCACCTGGTCAGATGCAAGGCGAGATGCTTGGATATAACCAAAGTGCACGCTTTCTCGGGAACGTCATCGGTCCAATTCTCGGCGGTACGATGGCAGGTTTTGTAGGGATGAGTAATGTGTTTGTTTTTACGAGCTTCATGTTTGTCGTCGCGTTTGTATTGCTGTGGTTTAGTTTGAAGTCTGACCGCAAACGTCATGTGAATGTGGATTAATTTATTCATTTTTTACGGATCAGTAATCTTTTTTTATTATTTATTTTTCAGCTTTCTTCATATTTATAGCATTCGAAAAATATCATCTGTTTCACACGCTAATCAAGTTTCTCCCCTTTTTTTCATACAAATAAGTATGCTATAATAAAAATTGTGGCAAACAACGCGTGTTCTATGTCTTCATTTACAAATCTAGACATCTCCACGAACACAGAATCACACCCTATTTTTAATCTTCGGGTTTTCATGTTTAAGCTTTACATAAGCTTTTATCCATAATCGTGATGTTTCGTCATATTTAAAATTATATCTTCATCAAGGAGGGAGAACGTTTGTCATTTCTACACCTCGCCATTTTCTTGCCATTTCTCATGGCTATGTTAATTCCCATTTTCTATAGGTGGACCAAACAACTGCATACTGGATGGATCGTATTGCCGATTCCTGTCATTTTATTTATATATTTTTTGACGTTTATTCCGCAGACGATGGATGGGGTTGTTACACAAACGATGCCTTGGATTCCATCACTTGGTATTAATTTCACCGTCGTTGTTGATGGACTTAGCTTATTATTTGCTTTGCTGATTACAGGGATTGGGTCGCTTGTCACGTTTTACTCTATTTTCTACTTAGGTAAAAAGAAGGAGCGTTTAAACAATTTTTATGCATTTTTGTTTATTTTTATGACTGCGATGCTCGGCGTTGTGCTGAGTGATAATTTAGTTGTATTGTATTTATTCTGGGAGATGACTTCGATTAGCTCATTCCTATTGATTGGATACTGGTATCATCGGGAAAGCTCGCGTTATGGCGCGCGAAAGTCGTTGCTTATTACTGTATTCGGGGGCTTGATGCTACTCGGCGGCATTCTATTATTGCACGTGATTACTGGCTCGTTCTCGTTACGGGAAATTATTTCGGAGGCGGCGCTTGTTCAGAATAGTTCGCTCTTTATTCCGGCCATGATCTTTATTCTGCTCGGAGCGTTTACAAAATCGGCGCAAGTACCATTTCACATTTGGTTGCCGGATGCAATGGAAGCTCCGACGCCGGTCAGTGCGTATTTGCATTCTGCGACGATGGTCAAGGCTGGCATTTATTTAGTCGCTCGGTTTACGCCTCTTTTTGCGGTGTCGGGGGCTTGGTTTTGGACGATCTCGCTTGTTGGGATTGTGACGCTATTCTGGGGTTCGATTACAGCAACGAAAAAACAAGATTTGAAAGCAATTTTAGCGTATTCGACAATTAGTCAGCTTGGGTTAATTATGACGCTACTCGGAGTTGGGGCGGCTGCACTTCATTTCGATTCTTGGAGTGATGACATTTATATTGGTGCGCTTGTGGCTGCTGTGTTCCATCTGTTTAACCACGCCACGTTTAAAGGTAGTTTGTTCATGATGGTCGGTATTGTCGATCATGAGACAGGGACGCGTGATATTAAGCGTCTTGGTGGTTTGATGCGAATTATGCCGATCACAGCTACGATTGCCTTTATTGGAACGTTTGCAATGGCTGGTTTGCCACCGTTTAATGGCTTTTTGAGTAAGGAAATGTTTTTCCAAAGCATGGTCGATGTGACATCGCTTAATCTGTTCCAGGCCGAAACATGGGGAGTTGTACTTCCTGTCATCGCATGGATTGGGAGCATCTTCACCTTTGTTTACAGCATGATTATTTTCTTCAAAACCTTTGGTGGTAAATTCAAACCGCATTTGTTACCTAAGAAACCACATGAAGCTCCTATTGGATTATTACTACCACCGATGATTCTAGCGGTACTCGTTGTGATTACAGGGATTTTCCCGAATCTCATCGCAAAACCGCTACTAGAGCCTGCGGTAAAATCGATTATGCCATCACTTTATGGAACGGATTATTCGATTCACATTAGTTTCTGGCATGGTTTGACGATGGCGCTATGGATGACATTTGGTGTAATTATTCTTGGTATCTTACTTTATAAAACAGCAACTTGGTGGAAACCGTTTATCACAGAGAAAGTTCCGGCGTTTTTCCGCTGGGGCAAGGCGTATGACAATAGTCTGTACTACATGGAACAAGGCTCATATCGCTTTACATTATGGGTGATGACGGGTTGGCTACGAACGTATTTGAACTATATGTTGACGGCTTTCATTATTTTGATGTTAGGTACAATTTTTATGACGGATGCGCTAAATTTCGATATTTCGACGATTTCGCGTGTGACGATGATGGACTATGTTTTAGTGTTTGTCGTGATGGTAACACTAGTCGGTATTGTATTTTCAAAGTCACGTATTACTTCGATTATTTTGCTTGGGGCGATGGGCTACACCATTAGTATTTTCTTCATCGTGGCCAGAGCGCCTGACCTTGCTTTGACTCAACTCGTGATTGAAACGATTTCTGTTGTTCTATATCTGCTAGTCTTCTATCACTTGCCACAGTTTAGTAATATTGAGGAAAAGCCGAAATGGCTCTCTGTCAAGACGTTTATTAGTGTCGGTGTCGGTTTAGTCGTCTTCTTGATTTCACTTTCAGCCTATGACACGACATTTTACGACTCGATTTCGCAGTACTACATTGATAACACGTATACAAAAGCGGCTGGGAAAAATATCGTCAACGTGATTCTCGTCGATTTCCGTGGCTTCGATACGTTGTTTGAAACGGCCGTGCTTGCGATTGCATCGATTGGTATTTTTGGAATGATAAAATTACGGTTAGCTAGGAGGGAAAAAAATGAAAACAAATGACGTATTGTTGCGTAATGTCACTAAAGTTGTTGTCTTTATTATTTTCCTGTTCTCGTTGCATCTGTTTCTAGCTGGGCATTATAATCCTGGTGGTGGGTTCGTCGCTGGCCTCATTTCGGCGGGCGCAGTCACGCTGACACTGATTGCTTACGATACGCAAACCGTGAAAAGTATGTTAAACATTAATACAATCATGATGACTGGTGTTGGTTTATTATTTGCGGTTGGCACCGGCATGATTGGTATTATTTCTGGTGATCCATTTTTGACGCATAAATTTGGTCATGTGGATTTGCCGATTATTGGAGACACTTCGCTTCACACGGCGACAATTTTTGACCTAGGTGTTTACTTGGTCGTTGTTGGTGTGACGCTGACGATAATTCAGTCGATTGGGGAGAGTGACTAAATGGAACTACTGATGTCAATATTAATTGGACTCATGTTTATGGCCGCTACCTACCTCATTCTTTCAAAAAGTTTGTTGCGTATTATTCTTGGGACGGCGATCTTAAGTCATGGCGTCAACTTGCTGATCCTGACGATGGGCGGCCTGAAAAAAGGGAAAGCCCCTCTGCTGGATACACCAGGGCTCCCAGCTTACAATGACCCTTTGCCTCAAGCCCTGATTCTAACGGCGATTGTTATCAGTTTTGGTGTGACGGCGTTCTTCCTTGTTCTTGCTTATCGGGCCTATCAAGAGCTCGATAGCGAAAGCGTTTCTAAGACAAGGGGGCATGAATCTGATGATGAGTAATCTTGTTTTAATGCCAATCCTAATTCCGTTTTTTGGAGCGATTTTCTTGATGCTCTTACCACGAAAAGTGATGGTGCAACGGACGATCGCTCTGATTACAAGCGTCGTACTTATTTTGGCTAATATTTACCTCGTTTATTACGTCTATCAAAATGGCATCGTGGCTGTGACGCTTGGTAATTGGCCCGCACCGTTCGGCATTTCGATTGTCGGTGATATGCTAGCTATCTTGCTAGTAACAACGACGAGTTTGATTCTGTTCAGCACACTTCTTTATTCGTTCTATTCTATCGGAAAGCCACGCGAACGCTTTTTATATTATCCATCGGTGCTATTCATGATCGTAGGTGTCAACGGTTCCTTTTTGACCGGCGATATTTTTAACTTGTTTGTATTCTTTGAAGTGATGTTGATGGCCTCTTACGTCTTGCTCGTTTTAGGTGGGACAAAGGTTCAGCTGAAGGCAACCGTGAAATATTTGTTGATCAACGTGATTGGCTCGGCATTTCTTGTTATGGCAATCGCTCTGCTCTACTCGATGATTGGTACGCTTAATATGGCGGATATTTCGCAAAAGATCGCCAACATTCATGGCGGAAATACCGGAATGATAACAGTTGTTGCTGTGCTTTTCTTGTTTGTATTCGGCCTAAAAGCAGGGATTTTTCCGCTTTACTTCTGGTTACCAGGTTCCTATTTTGCACCACCGATTCCTGTACTTGCATTGTTTGGTGGGTTGCTTACAAAAGTCGGCGTCTATGCAATTATTCGTGTCTACACGCTGTTCTTCTATAACGAAACTAGCTTTGCGCTTCCACTCCTGTCCACGCTTGCTATCATCACAATTGTGCTCGGCGTGATTGGAGCGATTAGTTATTACGATATGAAAACAATCATGATTTATAACATTTTGATCGCGGTCGGTGTAATTTTATTTAGCGTCTCACTCATGACCCGCGAAGCCATGACTGGTGCGATCTTCTATCTCATTCATGACATGCTGATTAAGGGAACGCTTTTCCTTGTCATCGGGGTTATTATCGCCATCACAGGCTTTTCGAGTATCAAAAGATTCAGTGGCTTGATGAGCGTGAAACCATCGCTTGGCTGGACGTTCTTTATCGGCGCACTCGGTTTAGCTGGTATTCCGCCACTCAGCGGTTTTATCGGCAAACTACTAATTGTCGAAGGCGCGTTTGCTGTACAGCATTACGTTGGTGGCATCATCGTGCTACTTTCTAGCCTATTCGTTCTCCTTTCGATGATTAAGATTTTCTCCAAAGGGTTCTGGGGCGAGAAAAAAGGCACGTTTACATTAGATATTCCATACCGAAAAATGATGGTACCCGTCTTGATTTTACTCGCGATTTCCGTCGCTTATGGTATCTTTTCAGAAGGTATGTACCCGCTTATTGACAAAGCGGTTGATCCATTAGTTGACCCATCGATTTATATTCAAGCGGTACTGGGGGAGTGATGCAAAAATGGCGTTTCAATTAATTATCAATATTATCCTTGCCTGTTTGTGGATGTTCCTGCAGTCAGCGTTTACGATAGGGACTTTTATCCTCGGTTTTATTATTGGGATTTTCCTCCTCTTCTTCATGCGCCGCTTCCTTGGATCTCGCTTTTATATTTGGCGGATTTTGGCGCTTGTGAAATTGATTTTTAACTTTTTCAAGGATTTAATTATATCAACCGTGATGGTAGCACGTATTGTTTTGAAAAAAGATATGAACATCAGACCGGGAATTTTCCGTTATGAAACAACACTGGAAACCGATTGGGAGGTTACTATGTTGGCGATCTTGATCACGCTAACACCAGGGACGCTCTCCATCGATATCTCTGATGATTACAAAGCAATTTATGTGCATTCCCTTCATGTTCCTAATATCGAAGAAGAAATCGCGACCATTCGTAAATCCTATGAAGGCGCGATTATGGAGGTGTTCCATTGATTATTATAACGGCTGTGCTCTCCATTGCTCTGTTTATGTATTCTATTTCGATTTTCCTATATCTATATCGTATCTTAAAAGGACCGACAACATCCGATAAAGTTGTGGCGCTAGATTCGATTGGGATGAACTTAGTAGCCATTGTAGCACTTCTCTCGATGTTACTTGACACAAGTGCGTATTTAGACGTTATTCTCCTGATCGCCCTCTTAGCCTTCATTGGAACCGTCTCCTTCGCTAAATTTATAGAGAAAGGTAAGGTGATTGAACGTGAACGTGATAATTGAGATTATTATTTCGATCATGATTTTAATCGGTGCCTCGCTCAGTATTTTAGCTGCGATCGGCGTCATTCGCCTTCCCGATGTCTACACGCGAACACATGCAGCAGGCATTAGCAATACGTTTGGCGTGAGTCTACTTCTTTTTGCAACCGTTGGGTATTTTTTCCACACCGGTGAAGGTTTCAATGCACGTGTGCTTCTAGCGATCCTATTTATCTATTTAACAACTCCGATTGCCTCTCACTTGATCAACCGTGCGGCTTACGATACTGGTGTGCCCCTGGCGATCCGTATTCGCGACCAACTCCGTTCCGTGAAAAAAGACGATATCAAAAAACGGAAAAATGTTATTATCAAGCAAGAACAACTGGAACGTGCCCGTCAAGAACGTGAAGAACTTGAAGAACAACTTGATTGGGAATTACGCGATGAGAAAATTGAGGAACGTGAAGAATTAGAGGACATCGCTCGTGAGAAAGAAGAAACATTGATCGAGCTCGAATCCGATGATTCCGAACAAGAGATTATCGAACTTGATGAAGAAGAAAAAGATAAAAAAGAATAGCTAAGACGCCATGTCCCAAGAAAAATCATTGTGGACATGGCGTTTTTTATCAACGTTTTAATTTAACTGCTAAGGTACACCTGCTAATGCAAAGAAGTCTATCCTCCGCTTCTTCGCTACGGACCTCCACTTGCCAGACGTGCGTTGTTCGACCGATATGAATCGGTGTCGCTGTAGCAAGCACATAGCCATCTTGTACCGATGAAATGTGATTGGCGTTTATCTCTAACCCAAATACTATTTCCTCCGCACTCACATGCTTTGTGGCGGCTATACTAGCTGTTTGTTCCGCAAGCGCCACAGATGCCCCGCCATGCAAAAAACCGAATGGCTGCCGCGTCTTCTCATTCACTGGCATTCTCACAGTTGCAAAATCTTCCGTTAGTTCTACCAATTCCATTTCCAAATAGTCACCTAAACTCATCTTTTCTCGCTCCCTCTCCACGCATGCCCGTTATTTTTCTATTATATCGGAAACACCGACTTATTTCTAATGAATCCTCTGACAAAAAAGGTTTCCCCTCCCTACTCTTGTGGTACAATACTAGTATATAACTGTTTACTAAGGAAGAGGAGATCGCCATGTTAATCAATGTACCTTTAATCGCTTCGCTTATTGCTATTTTTTTCGCGCAATTTGTCAAAGTTCCGATTCATTTGCTCGTTTATCGCAAGCTACAATGGGGCTTAATGTTTTCAACGGGAGGTATGCCTAGCTCGCATTCCGCAGCAGTAACGGCGCTGATGACGACACTTGCTATCACTTATGGAATCGATTCTCCTTACTTTGCAATCGCTGTTGTATTTGGAATCATTGTCATGTTTGACGCAACGGGGGTTAGACGCCAAGCGGGAGAACAAGCTGTGGCGCTCAACCGACTCGCTCGCGATTTTCATGAATTTGTACAGCATGCCAAAGGACTAACGGAACCCGGTCAAGAAGAAAAGCAGAAACATCTAAAAGAAATGCTTGGCCATAAACCAATGGAAGTTTTCTTCGGTGCTTTGACAGGGATTGCGATTGGCTTTCTTGTAGATTACTTATTTGGAATGTTATAGGATGTGAAAGACGGTCTGGTTTTTAGGATCGTCTTTTTATTGCGCTCGTTTTGATCGTTACTTTGGAGGGTAGTTATATGACATGATAGCAATTTATTATGGGAGTTGAGACATATGTTAAAAGGGAAACTTGGCTGGCTCGCGGTTACTATTCTTTTTTTAGTGAGCTTATTCGGCACGATAAAGGCGGAAGCAACGTCTAATTTTGACGCTAATAATTGGCAAATATCGTGGTTGATCAAAAATGCAGATTTTGAAATGGTGGATATCGAGGACTATGGAAGATCTGCCGGTGCAACCAATGTTTGGTATGTGAATCAAAAAGGGGTTGATGCTTGGGGAACTTCTAACCCTTCTGAAAATATTGAAGTATGGCAAAATGGGAACAGCGAGGGGATTCCTGCTTATTCTGGTACAAATTTTGTGGAGCTAAACTCGGATGGGCCAGGGGCTGTGTACCAAGATATTAAAACGATTCCAGGCACTACGCTTACTTGGAGTTTTGCCCATCGTGGTCGTGGTGGCGTTGATACCGCAGAACTATTGATAGGGGCTCCTGGGAATTTGACGCCTATTTTTTCTGCAACGGATGGTGAATCTTGGGGAAATTATTCTGGATCTTATGTTGTGCCTGCAGGTCAAACACACACTCGGCTTACTTTTGCGCCGATTTCCACGTCTAGTGGTAATTTGACGATTGGTAATTTCTTAGATGATATCAATTTATATATTGATATTGCTGGTGCGCAACTTGGCGATTACGTTTGGCATGATGAGAACGGAAATGGTGTACAAGATAGTGGCGAGCCGGCTACACCTGGTGTAGAAGTTCAGTTATATGATAAGCTGGATGCATTGGTTGGAATCCAAACGACGGATAATCTTGGCGGCTATTTGTTCACGGGACTCCTTCCTGGTGATTATCGGGTCGTTTTCGTAAATCCTGATCCCAATCATTATACCTTTACGAAACAAGGAATCGGTAATAAGGATACGAACTCCGACCCTAACAAAGACGGCATTGCAAAAGTCAACATACCGACGATTCGATCACATGTACTAGCTGTTGATGCCGGATTAACAACGCTCGGATCTGCGATTATTCAAAAAACAGATGGTACAAAAAACTTGGCTGGTGCTCATTTTGATGTGATAGATAGCGATGGGCTAACCGTGACGAATGTGACGACAGATGCAAACGGGATCGCCGTCGTTCACGGGTTAATTCCGGATCAATATGTTGTGAAAGAGACGGTGGCTCCGACAGGCTATCAATTACAACCCTCAGCAACTCCACTCACGATCGTGTATGATCAGGCGACACCTGTAGAGATCAGCGTCGTCAATCATTTGATAACAGGAGCTCTAACGGTACACAAGATAGGGGATCAGGGTCAGTCACTAGCAAACGCTACATTCAATGTCACAACTAAAACAGGCAAAGAAATTGGTAAATTAACAACAAACAGTAATGGCTTAGCGACACTATCCAATCTTGTTCCTGGTGATTATTTGCTGACAGAATTAGCGGCACCAAAGGGTTATCAACTTAATGAAAATGCGCTTCCGTTTACAATTCCATTTAACCCGACTGTAGCCGTAAACCTAACCGTGAAAAATACACCCATCCCAGACAGGCCAATAACGAATACTACTCCCAAGCCAAATACAACAAATCCCCCTGCTATAGAGGAACACGTCACACCTATTGATAAACTCCCACAAACTGGTGAGTCATCCAATATGCCACCCTTAGTTATCGGTATATTCCTACTAGCAAGTGGCTATTACCTCCTTTCACGTAAATAAAAAAATAGAGCCAAGAGATAACGCATGATGCGCTTTCCTTTTGGCTCTATTTTTGTGCGTGCTTATTTATAGAACTTAAATTTACCTTTATTCATCATAACGCCAGTGCCACCAATTTGGTATAATGCACGGTCATCGATGACTTTTTTCATAACAGATGCTGGATAGCCTTTTAAGCTTCTGCCCATGACAACACCGATAGCATCGTTGTCTCCGATAGAACATACCGTACCTTTTTCGTGGTATACGAATGGTGCTAATTCTGTCGTATATCCTTTTACCAATTTGGCAAGATTCACCGCAGCGATATCTGCTTGTTGCATTGCAATTTGCGCTGTTGGTGGGTACGGACGATCATTCTCAGGGTTAATCATTAACGAGCAGTCCCCAATGATCAAAATTTCTTCGTTGCCTGGAACTGTCAAATCGTCGTTTACTTTCACACGACCACGACCGGCTTCAAATCCAGATGCTTCGATAACGCTATTTCCGCGGACACCGGCAGCCCAGATAACAGTCGCTGCTTTGATTTCCACATCTTCTGTTTCGCTTTTCGCATATTTAATACCGTCTGCTGTAGCTTCCTTCACTGGCGTTCCAACGTTGAATTCTACACCACGGTCTTCTAAAACGCCTACGCCATAGTCTACTAGTTTTGCATCGAATTGCGGCAACACTTTTGGTGAAGCTTCCATGCAAACTATGCGGACTTTTTCACGTGGTACGTCATATTTCTTCACAAGTTCTGGAATGCGGTTCGTTAGTTCCCCTAAGAACTCAATCCCCGTGAATCCAGCGCCACCAACAACGATTGTTAATAACTCATCGCGTTGTTCGGTTTTCCATTTAGCAAAACTACCTTCGATTTGAGCACGAATTTTCTTAACAGAATCAATGCTTGTAATCGTGTACGCGTATTCTTTCAAACCGCTAATACCAAAAGTTTCTGCTTCTGATCCAAGTGCAATCAGCAAGAAGTCGTACGAAATATCCCCTTTGTTCGTCAATGTTACTGTTTTGTCATCTTTGTTGATTTTCTCCACAGTATCTTGAATGAAAGTTGTTTTTGTGGGGTTGACTACTTTCGCGATAGGATACATTAGTTTTTCTGCGTCTAACGTTCCTGCGGCAGCTTCATGTAACCATGTTGTTTCATGATGATAGTCATTTTTGTTCACCAATACTAATTCCGCTTCAACATTCAATTGTTGCAACTTACGCAACGTTTTCAAGCCGCCATACCCAGCTCCCAGAATGACGATTTTTGGCTTACTCATCTGTATCACATCCACTTTCCCATTGTATTTTTCTCACAAAAAACTGCATCAGGTCAAAGCCTAATGACAATTATGTAGATTGCGCTTAAACATCTACGTCTCAAGAGGAAGGCAAAAAGCCCTCACCCTATATCTTAGCTCTTTCAATCCTTTTTTTCAAGAGAAGAAGCTCACAATGTGATAAAATTCTGAAAAGCTATTGCCATACTGTTTCTAGTGTTTTTATGGTAGAATGGTTTTGTTATGAAAATTCGAGAGAACATTTATTTATAGGAGGTTTTTTTGTGGACGATCAAACAAAAATTTATGATATAACGATTATCGGTGGTGGCCCTGCTGGACTATTCGCGGCTTTTTATGCGGGTATGCGAAAAGCAAACGTGAAAATTATCGAGAGCTTGCCTCAACTAGGTGGACAGCTTTCCACACTTTACCCCGAAAAATATATTTACGATATTCCAGGTTTTCCAAAGGTCCGCGCGCAGGAGTTAGTCAATAACTTGGTCGCTCAGATGAAGCCCTTTGAACCAACGATTTGCTTGGAGGAAGCTGTCGCAAGTGTTGAAAAACAGGCAGATGGCACGTTTGAAATTAGCACGAATCAAGATACGCATTACAGTAAAGCGATTATCATTACAGCTGGAAATGGTGCTTTCCAACCACGCCGTCTGGAACTGGATGACGCGTTACAATATGAAGGCAAGAATCTTCATTATTTCATTAATGATCTGAGCCGCTTTTCAGGGCGCCGCGTAGCCGTTTGTGGTGGTGGCGATTCTGCGGTAGACTGGGCATTGATGCTTGAGCCAATTGCGAAAGAAGTTTCTATTATCCATCGTCGCAATGCTTTTCGCGCTCATGAACACAGCGTCGAGAAGCTAGAACAGTCATCCATTATGATTAAAACACCATTTATTCCGACCGATATTATTGGTGATTCCGAGAAACTGACACAGATCGTTTTAGAAGAAGTAAAAGGCGATCGCAAAGAAGTGCTAGAAATTGATGATTTCATCGTGAACTATGGCTTTGTGTCCTCTTTAGGACCCATTAAAGAATGGGGACTTGATATCGAGCGTAATTCCATCGTCGTCAACTCCAAAATGGAGACGAATATTCCCGGTATTTATTCCGCAGGCGATGTGTGCACATATGACGGCAAAGTAAAACTGATTGCAACAGGGTTCGGCGAAGCACCCACCGCAGTAAACAACGCGATGAACTACATCGATCCAAAATCCAGAGTACAGCCAATGCACTCCAGCTCAATGTTTGACTAAAGTGCTGAAAAGAGCCCGTTAGCTCCGAAAAAATTGGTTAGGGGGCGCAGTGAAAACCCGCTTTTGGTTTTTATGGAGGCCACGAAAATTTCGAGGAGCTGGCTCTTGAAGCCGGATTTGATTGAAAAGCTGAGACAGCCCTGAAATAGGAAGGCAGTTGAACAACGTGAGACTGACAACCATGTGTTACTATTAATCAAAAATATCTAATCCTGGAAAGGAAGTTTTTATATGAACATATTGATAATAGGAGCCAACGGGCAAATCGGGAAACAAACCGTTGCAATACTGGCAAAAAACGCAAATTTCAAAGTCATAGCTATGATTCGCAAAGAAGAACAACGAGCGGCGCTTGAACAACTTGGCGCAAAAGTAATCATTGCCGATTTAGAAGATGACTTTAGTTCAGCCTATAGTGGCATCGATACTGTTATTTTCTCTGCCGGATCTGGTGGAAATACCGGTCCCGAAAAAACCATTGCAATCGATCAAGATGCAGCAATTAGAGCGGTCCAGTACGCTGAACAGTACGGCATTCCCCATTTTATCATGGTTAGTTCTGTCTGGGCGGATCAACCACAAAATGGCCCTGAATCACTTGAGCACTATCTAATCGCCAAAGGAAATGCTGATAAGGCGCTCCAACAAAGCCAGCTGAATTACACAATCGTGCGTCCTGTATTGCTCACAAACGAGCCGGCAACTGCACATATCAGTGAATACACAACAGGTCGCACGACTATTACTCGAGCCGATGTTGCCCATTTCCTCAGCACCCTTATCGATAATACCAAGACATATAAACAAACCTATACCTTTCAAAACGGTGATACACCAATCGATAACTTCATTAAATAAAAAATGAGGCTAGTTCCGAAGAGTGGCCATACTCTTTGGAACTAGCCTCATTTTCCATTAAAAAGGATTGTCCTCTAAAAATTGATAAATATTAGCAACCAATTCTGCAGGCGTCTCCCCACGCACTACCTCTCCGTCCACCAATGCGAACATGGAAGATGCGCATAAATCGCAATACGTCAGGCAATCATATTCAATCACATCAAGGTTCGCGTCCGCATCCAATGTATCCAATGCCTCCTGCGCGCCTGAAGCTAAATTATTCACACAAAATTCTACAATCGGATTCATGATTCCCTCCAATCCAATTTACGCTGGTTGATAGCCACGTTCTGTCATCATGGCATAAATATCCTTCAAACGCGGATTCCCCTCAGCGATGACCTCTCCGTCAATCACAATAACGGGATACATATAATCCTCTTCCACGATCATGGTGGCTATTCGCTTCCTGTCAGCTTCCTCTTGTGGCGCAAAAATATCGACATATTCCACTTGAAAAGACTGATCTGGAAATTTACGACCAATCGCTGCCCTGAGCCACTCCTCCGTCTCCTTAGAAGATGGAGAGCCAACACAGCTCGCACAAATATTCGATGACCCATAAACAAAAATTCTCGCTTCTTTTTCCATCTTTGCTCACCTCTCCCTTATTCTACAAAAAATAGGCTTTAAAAGCGAGTAAACCGGTTTCTTAATAGAATTATGAAACTATTTTGATATGTATTTGTTGACACTCTATTCTGTCTATATTATACTTATCTAAGTTACTTTAATGCGTTCAAGTAATGCATTGAGAAACTTTAACTTTGTTTGTTACCGTGCCTAATCCACACGGTCAACATAATAGTAACACTCCCTTTTTTTAGTCAGATTTACCCATCTGGCTATATAACTTGCCCCATTCCTTCTTGAGCCTTAGGAATGGGGCCTTGTTTTGTCTTATTCCCCTTTCGCTGTAGATTCCTTTACTGATGGAACACTATCACTTTCTTTTTTTGCCTATGCTGTTATAATAGTGAGTATAAGTGAGAATCATTCACAGTTAGGAAGGAGTCGAATGCCATGAATAGCGAGATGTATGCGGAAGTGGATACTGCTCTTAAGAAATTCAGACCTTTTTTAGTGCGGGATGGCGGCGACTATGAGCTTGTCGAAGTAACCCCCGATGGTATTGTAAAAATTCGTTTGTTAGGGGCTTGCGAAACGTGCCCAAGTTCAGATATGACATTAAAAATGGGAATTGAACTAACATTAGCAGAAAAAGTGATGGGATTCAAAGAGGTTGTACAAGTTTTTTAAGAGATAAAACCTGAGAAGGATAGTTTGGCGCGAAAGTAGGAGGAGACGGAATGGTTGAAAAACAAAGTGAACTAGAAAGAAAAGCACGGGAATGGCTGATTGAACGCGGTGTGACGATTGATGATATCGCGGATTTAGTATTATTCTTACAAAGACAGTACCATTCCGAGTTAGGTATTGATATTTGTCGCGATAACGTCGAGCGTGTTTTGCGCAAACGGGAAGTACAAAATGCCATTTTAACCGGTATTCAATTGGACGTCCTGGCTGAAGAAGGCAAGCTTGTGCAACCACTCCAAAATATTATCGATGCCGATGAAGGTCTTTACGGCGTCGATGAAATCCTGGCACTTTCGATCGTCAATGTGTATGGCTCGATTGGCTTTACGAACTACGGCTATATTGACAAAGTGAAGCCAGGAATTCTAGCTAAATTGAATGAGCACGATGGCAAACAAGTGCATACATTTTTAGACGATATCGTTGGAGCTATTGCAGCCGCAGCAGCTAGCCGATTAGCACATAGTTATCACGATGATATTTTAAAATAATATCAAGAAGCACCGCTCCCTTTTTAGAGTTGCGATGCTTCTTTTTTTATGACTTCGACAAGGCGGATCGAATTTTTATTCATGTTTTGAATATAAAAGCACCAGCCTGCCTCTTCTATACAATCACCGGTTTCAATATCGAATTGCTGATACAGAAGCCATCCAGAAAGCGTATGAACCCCAGGGCTAGAGAGCTCCACGCCTAGCGCTTCTTCCACCGAAACAAGAGGCTCATTCCCTTCCATGACAAAATGATTCTCCGCAACTTTACGTATACCTCGCGGCGTTGTAGCTTCCTCCATGTCACCAACAATAATCTCCATCACATCTTCCAATGTTACAAGCCCCGAGGTTCCACCATACTCATCCGTTAAAACAACAAACGTCTGCCCCTCCTGTTGCATTTTGAAAAGTAATTCCTGCAAGTTCATCCCTTCAAAAACCTGCATAATTGGCGTCATAAATTTTTCGATGGGATGGTCTAAAATAGTTAGATCTCGTCCGAGTCCAGCCATCACAGTGCTCACCTGTAGCATCCCCACAATGTGATCCTTATCTCGTTCCGCCGTTACCGGAAAAATATGGTACGTCTCGTTCGCCGTTAGTGCCAACAAATCCTGCACCGTCTCCGTTTTACTGATCGTTATCATCTTCGTGCGCGGAATCATGACCTCTTGCGCCGGTACATCATCTAATTTAAAAATATTCTGCATGTATCGAAACTCTTGTGGATTAAGCAATCCTTGCCGATAACTATCTTCTAAAATCACTTTTAGCTCGGTTGGCGTCATCCGATCCATATCCGTATCTGGCTTCACGCCAAACAAGCGCGTAATAAAATTGGCGGAATGATTGAGCAACCAATTCAACGGAAAAGTTATGTAATACCACCAAATAAGCGGTCGTGCAATGAGTAAAGCTACCTTTTCCGTGCTATGAATCGTAAATGTTTTCGGCGCTAACTCACCCAAGACCACATTCAAAAAGGTAATCAGAATAAAGGAGACAAAAATCGCGATCGGTCCTTCGATAGATGCGGGTACTGGTAACATATCAAACAGGGGCTGTAACCAACTTCGCATCGTCGCCTCCCCAACCCACCCCATGGCAAGAGCTGCTAATGTATTTCCTAATTGGCAAGCTGCAAGGTAGTCATTCATGTTCCTCGTCACTTGCACCACATATTTCGCGCGCGAATGACCACTTTCAACAAGTTGCAATACAGTTGGCCGGCGAATCGCCACAATAGCAAATTCACTTGCCACAAAAAACGCGGTCATGACGATTAAAAACATAACAAATATATCGTTAAAAACTGCCATATCCTAACACCCTTTCAGACAAGAAAAGACGGTTACCTTATTCCAGTCTCCGCCTCACGTTTCTTTATAATTCCCACTCTGCCAAATTCATAATGCGATGAATCGGTTGTATTTCTTTTGTCGCCAGTTGCTCTGGTGAAGTAAAGCCTGTGTGCACAATCAGCGTATCGATGCCAAACCTAATTCCCGCCAAAATATCAGTCTCATAGTTATCGCCAACCATGATGGCCCGTGATTTTTCCACACCGAGTTTTGCAATCGCCTGTTCCATAATAATCGCTTCTGGTTTGCCGATAAACGTTGGTTTCACGCCCGTTGCAAAAGCCACAACAGAAGTAATCGAGCCGTTTCCAGGTAACAAACCACGTTCGGTCGGTATCGCCGCGTCACCATTCGTTGAAATGAACATAGCTCCCGCACGAACTGCCATCGTAGCCGTCGCCAACTTCTCATAATTAATTTCACGGTCAATTCCCATCACGACAAAATCAGGATTCTCAGATGTTAGCGTAAAACCAGCTTTCTCAATTTCATGCCTTACACCCTCTTCGCCGATTAGATACACCGTTTTTCCACGTCCCTCTTGCTTCAACATGAATTCGGCTGTAGCTTGCGATGTCGTAAATACCTGATTCGTCGTTGCGGGAATATCAAATTTACGTAATGTCGCCGCCACCTGTTCCGGCGTTTTCGATGAGTTATTTGTCACATACAAATACGGAATATGGGCCTGGTCTAGCTTCTCAATAAATCCCTGTGCCTCAGGAATTGGCTCATTACCAAGATACATCGTTCCGTCCAAATCAATTAAATACCCATCATATTTCACTGTTCCTAACCTCTTTCCTAAAAACGCTTATTTCACAACTTTTTTAATAACAAAATACTTACATCCAAAATTGCAATACTCATACAAGTATTCTTTTAGCGTACTAATTTTCGTATCGTAGGTTGCTTTGCGATTATCATCATCAAAGAATCCTTTCAGACGTAGCTGGTCATAGCCCCAGTCGCCAACAATATAATCATAGCGAGCTAAAATATCGCTATAGCGCTCTGTCAAAGCCTCTTCATCAAAAGCATCGCGGTTATCCTCTATAATCTCATACGTTTGATTCTGAATCGTAATCATTCCTTGGTCAGCCTCCCTCACCGTATTTTTCTTTCAATTTCCAAGTCATCACATCGCGCAATAACTCTGGTGTATATACTTCCTTATGCTTCACTCGCTTAATAATCGGGAAAAATGGCGCGTATACAAACGTATCATGTGTCGCGATCCGATATATTTTCTCCGGATTAATCGCTGCCCCGTCCCACAAAGCTGTATCTGTATCCGCATCAAATGTCATCCGCTCTGTCAAAATAGCCCCGAAAAGCTCACCACGAAATCCAAATCCACGCAACGGTATATCTCGTAATTCTGCTTCTTTTTCAGCAATTTCTCGAATTAATACATCTAGTTCAATCCCCGTCATCGATAAAGCGATAAAATTCAGTGGATGCGGCAATAACTGATGGATATCATATGCCGTCACAATACCTTTTGGTAAATCTGTCATATAAATTCCAGCGTTCGTCAAAAATGTATCTGCCTTCGTCCACTCACAAGCCGCTTCATGAAACAGATCCGAAATCTCCGAACGTTTAAACCAATTATGCTCTAATTGATGCGGAAGTGCAACCACTTTTTGACGCAGTTCGTCCTTTCCTCTAGTAAGGAAGCCTTCCACTTGCTCTGCTTCATCTGATGGCGCTGGTAAATCATTTGTTATATGAACCCGCGCTTGTTTCGCTGCAATTTTGCCAGTTATCTCATCAAAGGTTATCGTAACTTCGCCAATATACTCGCCCCAACGTCCAGCAGCAGCTAGGAGCGTTCCATTCACTATTTTGCCATTCTCTAGTAAATGATGTGTATGAGCTCCCAGAATCACATCGATTTCAGGTACTTCCATCGCGATTTTCTCATCCAATGGCAAACCTAGATGACTAAGCAAGATAATAACATCTGCCTCGATGCGTGCTACCTCACGTTTAATCGCTTGGATTGGCTCTTCAATTCCCCATCCTAACGCCTCATAATATTCTGTAAAGCACGCCGTTGCCCCAATAACCGCTATTTTCTTATCATTTTTTGTGATAGATACGGAAGGTTTCGCAAAATTCGCTAACGTCGTTTTCGCTTGATCTTCATAGACATTACAACAAACAACCGGAAATGCCGCATGATCATACAAATGCTCTAACTCCGCGTGTCCAAGCGCCGCACCTTCATTATTACCAATCGTCACCGCATCATAGGGCAATTGATTTAACAGATCTACATTCCCTTGCCCCATCGACCCTTCCGTAAAAGGATGCACCCGATCAATAAAATCACCAATATCAAAAAATAAATCATCCGTAGCAGCTAAGCGTTTCTCTCTTAAAAAAGCGAAGATTCGCGGCCATTTCTCCAGATGACTATGAATATCATTCGTATGCCAAATCGTCCATTGTTTCATGATCTCATCTCCCTCTTTCGTCTCCTTCTATTGTAGCTTATATGGTTCATTTTGACACGTATCAAAACTGAGGTTTGTGCATTGTTTACCTTTTCAATCTGTTTAAAATGGCGTATGATAAGGAGTATACAAAACAAGGGAGGGAAATTTCTTGGATATTTATCAAATCTTAGCGCTTTTGCTCATCGCTATTTTTGCGGGTATATTGGGCTCAGTGCTAGGTTTAGGTGGTGGTATCATCGTGACTCCGGCGCTCACACTGCTTTTTGGCATCGATATTAAGTACGCCATTGGGGCAAGTATCATCTCCGTTATCGCCACGAGTAGCGGCTCAGCAATTGCCTACATAAAAGACCGCATCACGAATCTTCGTGTTGGCATGTTTCTAGAAATCGCGACAACACTAGGCGCAATAACCGGTGCCTTCGTTGGAGGCCTACTATCCGCGACCGCGCTTTACATGATCTTCGGCCTATTATTACTCTATTCCGCCATCACCATGATCAAAAAAGTTGGTTCCGAATTCCCACCAAACGTAAAACCCGATCCAATCGCTACAAAATTACGCCTCCACGATTCCTATTATGATAAAGCGCTCCGTAAAGAAGTCGATTATCAAGTCGCCAATGTTCCAGCCGGTTTTGGCGTGATGTATGGCGCAGGTATCGCGAGTGGACTTCTTGGTATCGGCAGTGGCGCCTTCAAAGTAATGGCTCTTGACGTCTTTATGAAAATGCCATTAAAAGTATCTAGCGCTACAAGTAACCTCATGATGGGCGTCACAGCCGCAGCAAGTGCTACCGTTTACTTGTTCCGAGGTGACATCGATCCAATGATTGCAGGTCCAGTCGCAATCGGTGTACTAATAGGAGCTACAATAGGGACCCGAATTATGCAACGTCTGAAAAGTAAAGTTATCCGTCTCGTATTTATACCCGTGCTGATTTACGTCGCTTTACAGATGATTCTAGAAGGATTGGGGTGGATCTAAATGACTGATAAATCTACAACTGATGAAGAAATGCACCGCGTCGAGCTCGTTGTCAGTTCCTTACTACGAATCGGAGTCATGCTTAGCGCTGGCATCATCTTACTCGGCTTAATTTTATTAATGTTTACTGGTACAAGTGGCTATCCTGGCACGACCTATCCAACGTCGCTCACCGCTATATTCGATGGGATTTCCCACATGAAACCCTATGCTATTATTATGTTTGGGCTGTTTTGCTTGATATTAACACCCGTGCTTCGCGTAGTCGTTTCGTTCGTCACCTTCTTGAAGGAGAAAGACTATTTGTATGTTGGCATCACAGCCATTGTTCTCATTATACTAACCATTAGTTTCTTGATCGGTACGACAGGATAATTAAAATAGTAGGTCTGCTCATCCATCAAAATCGGGAGCAAACCTACTATTCATCATGGGTATAGTTCATTTCTTCTTCACGAATTAATATGTCGTATCTTTGTGTTTGTGCCAGAATACGGTGTAGCACAACCTTTGCTTCCTCTAGAAATACTTCATAAAAAATAAGATATGCTGTGCCTATCCGGACCTTTCGGTATTCTCGCTGATACTTAGGATCATCTAAAACAGCACCCATCAACGGGAAAATAGCTAACCTCATCTCTACCTTCGCAAGGCGCTGATAGAATTTCTCTTTCTGGCTTCTACTACAATATTAATAGTCTAGGTAATGCATAATTTCTGCTACATCTTCTGAAAATGCCTCAGACCATTCTATGATCATGGTATTCCCCATAAGACTAATTTAACTCGTTATTAAAGTCAAATTGGGCCCAGCCGGTTGCCGACGACATCGTAGCGCCTTGTTGAACATCAGCTTGTGACTCACGCAATTTCTGCAATATATCCGCCTCACTCACAACGGTAATTCTATCTAGTGTTGGAGGAATTGTGTGTGGTGTTTTCTTTCTAGTCATATTTATCTCTCCTTTAATCGTTTCTTCTATAATAACACATTTAGAATCATTTGTAAATTACTATTAAAAATCGAGTGAAAAACGTTTTTCATTTGTGTTTCTATCAATTTAACAGCTCATTTTAGCGTAAACAATTATGAATAAGGGGAGAAAATATACTATATTCCACCATAATCCTAAATATCAAATAGATTCATTTGCATCGGAGCCAAGCCTTCATACGAAATATCTAATGCTTTTTGAAGTTGTTTTGCGTTATCCGCTGCATCTCCACCAGAGTTATTATTAAAGATCACAATAACTTCCTTCGACTGCTGCTGTAGATAACGAATATTCTCCGCCCAATAATTGATTTCCTCTTCATTGTAACGGTACAATGTCCTCACTTCACGCCATTCTGGACTATTCGCTTTCATCCAACCGGCACTATTTCTACCATGTAGACGAATCAAAGTCATCGCCTCATTCGTTGCTTTTAACACAATCGGTACGCTTCCATTGCCAACTTGTGGCTCATCAACAACCGTATGAATAAACGCCAATTCTTTCAATAACGCCAATGTTTTTACCGTTGTCGACTCTGTATACCATGTCTTGTTTCGAAACTCAATTGCTAGTGGCAAATCACCCATTTTTTCACGGATGGTTCGCAAATAAGTAACATTTTCTTTCGTGCACCCAAAATAGGGCGGAAATTGAAACAGAATCGCTTTTAGTCTCCCCGACTCGCTCATAGGCGCAATCGCATCCATAAAACGTCTATACATCTCTGTTTCAGAATCATAATATTGTTGCCATTCCTTATGTTTCGTCATCGCTTGAAACGCTTTTACAACAAACGTAAACTCCTCTGGTGTCCGCTCTACCCATTTTTCCGTTGTAAGCGGTGATGGAATCGCATAAAAACTCGTGTCCACCTCCACCATCGGAAAATTCCCAGCATAATCTTCTAACTTATGCTTGCTTGTACTCGAATACAATGTATCATGATCACTCCAACCTGTTAAACCAATTGTTATCATTGCAGAAACGACCCCTTTCTATCGCTTAGATTTCATTGCGCGCGTTATTGTAATCTCTTCTTTTCCTGCTAAATTTCGGTATTCAAGACTGTCCACAGCGACCAGTTTGACATAGCCGTCTTCATTAAAATGTAGTCCCCAACCATACCTTTTTCCGAGCGGAGAGGTTCGCATACAGGCCTGATTCTTCGCAAAATAGGCCTTTCGTTCCTCTGCTCGATTTACTTCACTAATCCCTTTATGCCGCATATGTGTTTCAAAAAGAACTTGTTCTTGCGTATATTCATAATCGTGCCCATTTAAAAGCTCAAATTGAATTTCACCGATCGTTTTTGTCGCTCGCTTTGTTTGCGGGATCTCGCCGTGGTCTGCCGAGCTGTCCTCCGCTATTAAAATAAATGTATTATAATAGTTTAAATTCATCTTTACACCTACTTTTCATTTTTTGGGAATCACTTGGGGTTTTCGTGAATCAGCCGCCTAGCTCAAGTGGAAAAGCTTTTACATCACTATTATAACCCTTTCCCCGAAGCGAAGCACTTTACACGAATTATTTAAAATATATGTATGCAAAAAAAACATGAGAGCATTCAGCAAGCCCCCATGTTTTCATTTAGATATATTGAGCTGTCAGTGACGCTTTATTTTCTTTTAGCTCCATCGGTGTCCCCTCGAAAAGAATCTGACCACCTTTACTACCGCCTTCTGGACCAAGATCAATAATCCAATCGGCGTTGCGAATAATGTCAAGATTATGTTCTATGACAATTACCGTATTTCCTTTATCCACCAATCGATTCATAATTTCAATAATATGTGTAATATCGGACATGTGAAGCCCTGTTGTCGGTTCATCCATAATGTAAATACTACCCTTTTTGTGTAGTTCATTCGCCAGTTTCAGGCGTTGACATTCCCCGCCAGATAGCGTATTTAGTGCCTGCCCAAGCATGATATATCCCAATCCGACATCTTCCATCGCTTGTAATTTTTTCGTGATCTTCTTGCTATCAAAGAATGCTAGCGCCTCCACAACACTCATTTCTAAAACATCACTGATCGATCTATTTTCTATCTTATACTGCAAAACTTCTTCTTGGAATCGCTTGCCGCCACAGGCTTCACAAGGCGTCCTGATCGCTTCCATAAACGCAAGGTCCATCGAAATGACGCCGAGTCCTTTGCAATCTGGACAAGCACCTTTCGAATTATAGCTAAACATCGAAGGACTTACCCCATTTGCTTCCCCAAACAGTTTGCGTATCGTATCCATTATTCCAGAATAAGTCGCCGGATTAGAGCGGACATTGGCATGCGCCGCAGACTGGTCCATCACAATCGCATCAGCGTTCTCTTTTAAGAATACTTGATGAATCAATGTGCTTTTTCCAGACCCAGCTACACCTGTCACTACCGTCAAAACTCCTTTTGGAATAGAAACCTGGACGTCTCGCAGGTTATGAAGAGAACTGCGAACTTCCGGCAGCATTCCACTGGCTTCTCGTATCTTCGCTTTGATTTCAATTTTATTTTTCAGGTGATTGCCTGTTAGTGTATCGGATTTCAAAAGTCCATCAAAATCACCTTCAAACATGATCTCCCCGCCTTGTTTCCCAGCACCCGGGCCGACATCGATAATATGATCAGCGATTTGGATCACATCAGGATCATGCTCCACGACAATGACGGTATTTCCTTTATCTCGCAACTTTTGAAGCAACTCATTCAGCCGGTGAACATCACGAGGATGCAAGCCCACACTAGGTTCGTCAAAAATATACAACAAATCCGTCAAACTACTATTGAGATGGCGCACCATTTTGATTCGCTGTGATTCACCGCCTGAGAGCGTCGTCGTCTCGCGATCAAGACTCACATAATCAAGCCCGATATCAACCAGATGCTGCAACCGTTCCATGATGCTCGCTGTCATCGGAAGCGCTATAGGATCCTGGATCTCATGCAAAATCGGTATCAGCGCATCCACTTGCAACGCTGTATAGTCTGCTATCGTATGTCCATTGATTTTACAAGATAACGTACGCTTCGAAAGCCTAGTCCCATCACAGCCTGGACAATGCACTTCCGATGTATACTGCATCACTCTCTTTTTTGTAGACTCACTCATTTCGCCATCTTTATTAATATACAACCGATCGAATTTCTCCACCAAGCCCTCATAGCTCGCGTTCATGTCCCCCGTCGGCATCTCTATTTTAAATTTAATATCCTTCCCATACAACAACTTATCCCATTCCTCTTCCGAATAGTCCATAAGCTTCTTATCATTATCAAAAAATCCCGAAAACGCATACAAGTTCCAATACCACGATCCCACCGAAAAAGTTGGAAAAAGAATCGCGCCATCATTCAGAGACTTCGTTTTGTCGAGCATTTTTTCAAGATCTAATGTGATTTTGCGTCCAACACCATGGCATTCAGGACACATTCCCACTGGGTCATTAAAAGAAAATAAATTCGAACCACCAATTTGAGGCTCCCCAACGCGCGAAAAAAGTAGACGGATAATCGGATTAATATCCGTAATCGTTCCTAAAGTAGAACGCGAATTTCCGCCTAATCGTTTCTGATCAATGATGACCGATGTAGATAAGTTCTCAATTTTGTCTGCATCTGGCTGTCGATATTTTGGCAGAAAATTGCGAATGTAATTGCTATACGTCTCATTCAACTGTCGCTGTGATTCCGTCGCAATCGTACCAAATACAATCGATGACTTGCCAGATCCCGATACCCCAGTAAAAATCGTAATTTTCCGTTTTGGGACTTGGATGGAGACATTTTTCAAGTTATTTTCACGTGCACCTATCAATTCGATGTATTCTTGTTTCATGAAACCCCTCCTCATTAGATACGTTCAGACCGATCTCAAAAAATCAGCCGAATTTCGATTATACCGATACCCCATCAAAAAGTCAACCAAAAAAATACCTGTAGAAAAGTACCTCCATTTTGTGAAGTGCCTTTTCTATAGGTATCCCGTTTCTTACAATACAGCCTCTTGTTCTAACCACATCAGGTCATCCAAGAAATAAACTAAATCCTCACCTAAAATATCCTTCTCACAGTCCGTGGTAATATCATGCCCCGAACCAGCGTAGAAACATAGTTGTTTATCATCCGAGTGAATATTTTTAAAAATATAGTTGGCGTCATCTGCCGAAATCTCTTCATCTTGACAGCCTTGACCAATCATTGTTGGTACCGCGATACGCTCGATATCGCTTGCCACTGCCTTGTAGAACGCAGAACGTGCATCTGTCATCGTTTTTATTTCAGGCGCATAATTAGCAAGCATCACTTGTGCTTCCTCTTCTGCAATGCCTTCTTTCTTCATACTCTTTAATAAATACTTCTCCACAGGAATATATCGCATTTTGCGATTCACATTCGCGCATAGCGGAGCGATTGCTTTCGGATCAAATGTTTCCGCCATTTTCAAAGCAAAAACACCACCCATTGCAGCGCCGACGATTGCTATTTCATGATATCCTTGGTCCAATAAATGCTTGTAACCAGCTTTCGCGTCTTCGTACCACATATCTGGTGTGGTCTTCAGGAAGATTGCTGGCTCCTCGCCATGACCGCGATAATTTGGTGCATACACTGTATAACCATTATCCGCTAGATATTCACCTAATTCTCTAACATCCTCTGTCGTTCCCGCAAACCCATGCAGTAATAGAACAGCCCGATTGCCTGCTTTTAAAAGAAAGCTACGATCCGTACTCATGATTAATTGCACTCCTCCATCTTCCTTAACTTGCCCTCATTGTACGCCATATTTGCGCAAAATGCCAACTTTTGATTTGATGTCTGAAAACCATTGCTACCAAAGGTTTCATCACCGTTCACAATCTCCGTTTTCTGAGTAAGTATTTTATACAATAGACATATGATAACGCCAAACCGAAGATGTGTCAATCTTAATTTCACATAAACAATCGAAAAACAACATTTCCCTACTTTATCCCTACATTTGCGTCACATCTTCGTCAAAAAATGCGGCAATAATAGTATGCAATTCCCGCGGTTTCTGGCGAATCAAAAAATGCGTGCCATTATGAATAACGGTCATTTCCCCACGCTGAACTAAATCCACCATTTTCCTAGTATCGGCTTTTGAAATGACATCATATTCACCAATAATCGCCAGCATTGGAGCTGAAATTCTAGCCAAATCCGCCTCTTTAATATGTGGATGAAAAATCATCAATCCTATCTGCGCCTTCACACGCCTAAAAAAGAAACTGAGCGGTGCCAGAAGAAACGAAAACAAATAAGCGCCAAAAGAAAAAATATTAGCCCACCATTTAATCTGGCTTGCGTCATAATTCGTCCCAATCACAACCATCTGCTTTTGCCTTTTCGGCTGATACATCGCCATTTCAAGCGCAATAATCCCGCCATCACTATACCCAATAACACGATACATATTAATTTTCAAAAAATCTAATAAACATAATATATCCAGTGCCATGACTTGAAAATCAAGCGGGCAAAAACCAAGTTCAGACTTCCCATGACCACGCGAGTCCACCGCGATCACTTGATAATTTTTTCGAAAGAAGTCAATTTGTCGATTCAATGCACCATGACTTTGCCCATTTCCATGCAACAAAACAAGCGGTTCACCACTGCCATACACATGATAAGATAGTTCTACTCCATTCACATATGCTTTCATCGCTATCACCAGACCTTTTCGTAAGGTCATTATAGCAGAAAATAACGATATTGGCTTTTATATTACACTGGGGGATGAGAATAATATAAAAGGTGCTTTCATAAGCAAGAAACACACCTCTCATTCCTAAATTATTCTTATTTTTATGGAGTGAAGTAAGCCTCAAAAAAACTCATTAGTATAGCTTCTATCATTTTTATTTACGATATTTTTAGCACAGATAACTGGATATACATTTTATTCTTACTAGTAGTGGTTTTTTGTGCTTCATTTTACAATTAAATCTATTAATGTCCTTTTTAAGGAATGCAGTAAAACCAGAAAAATTCATTATCTGGAGTCACTACAATTAACCTAGCATAATATATTAGATCTTTTTCCTTTATTACGGGAAATGCTTTAGCTGAGTAGACTACAGATTTATCTGGTATCGTTGGGCTTTGAAAATCTGATATCATTGGCGCATATTTCCAAATCCCTTGAATAGTTCCAATTTGTTCGTCAATATCTTGCTTCGTTGGTTTTTCAAGGGTTTCCAAATCTTTTCCACCTATAGTTAGATAGAATTGATCGTGAAGTCTAAATTCAGAATTATTGGGTGAAAAATTATTTTTATTTATAACTAAAAATACAATTAGACCTAGGAGCATCACTGATGCTATGATGATGAGGATTTTTTTCAAGTGTCACGCCTCCTATTCAGGGGTATTTAATATAAATTTCAGAATTTCTCGTACTCTTATATGTTTTATATTCAGTACGATATAGAACCCCGCTGCCACTATAATATTTAAGAGTATAGTTATTTTGATACACATCTCCCTTTACAGCAGGTCTACTGTACCTTTTAACATCAGCTTTAAGAAAACCCCCACTACCAGATGAACTCGCTCCAGCCACAGTAAAAGAGAGTGGACCGAATCCTAATGTTAAACTAGCGCTACCTGATCTTTTTTTCGTAGCTGAGAAAAAATATCCATCATACTTTTTTTTCTCAGGGAAGTCTGGATGATAGTTTAGAAATACCAGACTCTTTATTTTTTTTGATGAGGTATTTGTACTTGTCGTCCAACCACTTGTGCTTTTTAATAAAGGACGATCCATTATTATTTCTGCCACAGGTAACCTTACCTCAACGCCAAGAGGCAAATTCTCCATTATTTCATAGGCCTCTTCGCTAAATTCATCCTTTTTATCTACATTGTATCCTTCATTTATTTCAGTTACAAGCTTACCATCCATATTCTCTTGAACTATCTTATCATTATCATCTTTATAGACATTTGATTCTATTCCTTCTGCATTTGCCATCATAGGTTGAAATAGTGTTGCGCCAATTATCCCTATCGAAATCGCTGATATAAATTTTTTGAAACTCATTTTCGATCTCCTCTTTCCTATGTTATATTATACCCACTATTTATGTTACAATAAACACATAAAAAATGCAAGCGCTATCAAAATGGTATCTGTAGTATATCTTCATTAATTTTTAGTACAGGTAGTTGGATATATTACTAGCAATAGTCTTTTTACTAGTAAACACTCTATTTAAAAATACTGACAGATCTGCTCATATAAAAAAATCATAAATAATATAGTTAGTTCATCAAAATTCCCTCCCTGACGTTTATTTACACATATCGCTTAACAAACACAGGAAAGCCCCCAGAAAAAATTCCGGGGGCTTTCCTAAGTTCACAAGCGATTATTTTTTCAAGTTATAGAAAGTATCGTCGCCGTGATATTGTGCTAGATTACCTAGATTGTCTTCAATACGTAGCAATTGGTTGTATTTAGCAACACGGTCTGTACGAGTTGGAGCACCTGTTTTAATTTGTCCAGCGTTTGTTGCAACAGCGATGTCAGCGATTGTGCTGTCTTCTGTTTCACCTGAACGATGGGAAATAACTGCTGTGTAACCAGCGCGTTTAGCCATTTCGATAGCGTCTAATGTTTCAGTAAGCGTACCAATTTGGTTCACTTTGATAAGGATTGAGTTAGCGATGCCATTGTCAATTCCTTCTTTCAATTTCTTCGTATTTGTAACGAACAAGTCATCACCAACTAATTGTACGCGATCGCCAAGGCGTTCTGTCAATAGTTTGTGACCTTTCCAGTCGTTTTCGTCTAAACCATCTTCAATAGAGATGATTGGGTATTTGTTAACTAACTCTTCGTACCAAGCAACCATTTCTTCAGAAGTACGTGTTACGCCTTCACCTTTAAGTTCATAGTTACCAGTTTCGCGGTTATAGAACTCAGAAGATGCTGCATCCATAGCCAATTTAACTTGCTCGCCTGGTGTGTAACCAGCTTTTTTGATTGCTTCGATGATTGTTTCTAACGCTTCTTCATTAGATTTAAGGTCAGGAGCGAATCCGCCTTCATCACCAACACCAGTGTTAAGGCCTTTGCCTTTAAGAACTGTTTTCAGGTTGTGTAAGATTTCAGTACCCATACGTAATGCTTCAGAGAAAGTTTTAGCTCCAACTGGCATAACCATGAATTCTTGAATGTCAACGTTATTGTCAGCATGTTCGCCACCATTAACGATGTTCATCATTGGAACTGGTAATACTTTAGCGTTCACTCCGCCAATGTATTCGTATAACTCAAGGCCTAATTCTTCTGCTGCTGCACGAGCTGCTGCTAAAGAAACACCTAGAATTGCGTTAGCGCCTAATTTACCTTTGTTTTCAGTACCGTCAAGCTCGATCATTGCTTGGTCTAAACCGATTTGGTCTGTTACGTCAAAACCGATAATTTTGTCTGCAATAATGTCATTTACGTTTTCAACAGCTTTCAAAACACCTTTACCCATGTAACGGCTTGAATCGTTGTCGCGTAATTCTACTGCTTCATATTCACCAGTAGATGCGCCACTTGGAACTAATGCGCGACCGAATGCGCCAGTTTCTGTGTAAACTTCTACCTCGATAGTTGGGTTACCACGGGAATCAAGAACTTCGCGTGCGTATACTTCAGTAATAATAGACATAATTTATACTCTCCTCTAAAAATGAATTTTGTAAGGAAGTGACCGAATTACCGGTTGCTTACCTTCTTATTTTAGCCTTGTTTCGTCAAAAACGCAAAGCAAGACCTGTTTATTTTTGAATTAAACTTTCGCCAGTCATTTCTGCTGGTTTTTTCACGCCTAAAAGATCAAGCATCGTTGGGGCTACGTCGGCTAAGCGACCGCCTTCACGCAGTGTTACGCCAGCCTTTGTCACGATAACTGGAACTGGAACTGTGGTGTGCGCTGTATGCGGCTTGCCTTCCGGTGTTGTCATCGTTTCAGAATTACCATGATCGGCGAAAATAATCGCAGAACCGCCTTTTTCCAAAATAGCTTCGACAACGCGTCCAAGGTTTTCATCCACGGCTTCAATCGCTTTAATCGTTGGTTCCACCATCCCTGAGTGACCTACCATATCCGGATTCGCAAAGTTTAAGATAATCGCATCGTGTTTATCGTTTTTGATATCTTCTACTAACGCGTCCGTTACTTCGTAGGCGCTCATTTCAGGTTTTAAATCGTACGTTTCCACTTTCGGTGAATCGATTAGAATCCGGCTTTCACCAGGAAACTCTTCGTTACGTCCACCGTTCATGAAGAAAGTAACGTGAGGATACTTCTCTGTTTCAGCAATACGCAATTGCGACAAGCCTTCATTAGATAGAACTTCCCCAATCACATTCGTCATTGGCATCGGTGCAAAAGCAACTTCCGCCACAATACTCGGATTGTAAAGTGTCATCGTTACAAATTTGATATTTTTCGGATGGGAATTGCCACGGTCAAAATGCTCCCATTCTGTATCCGTGAATGCATTCGAAAGTTGGATCGCGCGGTCAGGACGGAAGTTGAAGAAAATAATAGCGTCGTTATCTTTCACTGTTGCGACTGGTTTGCCGTCTTTCGCTACAACAGCAGGAACAACGAACTCGTCATTTTTGCCATCCGCGTAAGAAGCTTCAACCAATTTCACAGGATCTTCAAATTGCGCGCCTTCGCCTTTCACAATTGTGTTATAGGCTTTTTCCACACGTTCCCAGCGTTTATCACGATCCATCGCGTAGAAGCGTCCAGACACCGTTGCAATCGCGCCATAGTTAAGTTCGGCAATGGCTTTTTGCAATGTCTCTAAATATCCTACTGCGGACTGTGGTGCCACGTCGCGTCCATCAAGGAAAGCATGGATATAGACGTTTTTTACACCTTCTTGCTTCGCTGTTTCGATTAATGCTACTAAATGATTGATGTGACTATGCACGCCACCATCTGATAACAAACCAAACAAGTGAAGATCCGAATTATTCGTTTTGGTGTGCGTGAAAGCATTGTTTAACGCTTCATTTTTCGCGAATTCGCCTTCTTCAATGGCTTTATCAATGCGCGTCAAGCTCTGGTAAACAATACGTCCAGCGCCGATATTTGTATGACCAACTTCTGAGTTACCCATTTGGCCTTCCGGAAGACCGACATCAAGGCCGGCTGCTTTCAGTTGTCCATGCGGATACGTTTCCCAATAGCGGTCAAAGTTAGGTTTATTAGCTAAAGCAACAGCATTCCCAACTGTTTCGTTACGTAAACCGAAACCATCAAGAATGATGATAGCTACAGGTGATTTAGTCATTTATTTCACTGCCTCCAATAAAGCTAGGAATGACGCTGGCTCAAGACTCGCGCCACCAACCAAAGCTCCATCAATGTCGGACTCGGCCATATATTCAGCAATATTTTCAGGTTTTACACTACCGCCGTATTGAATACGTACAGCATCTGCCGCTTCTTTAGAAACAACTTCAGCAACAGTTGCGCGAACAACAGCACACGTGTCGTTAGCGTCTTTACTTGTAGACGATTTACCAGTTCCGATTGCCCAGATTGGCTCATAAGCAATAACGGATTTAGCAACTTGTTCTTCCGTCAAGCCTTTAAGCGCTGCACGGATTTGTCCACTAACCCATTCGTTCGTTTGGCCAGCTTCGCGTTGTTCCAATGTTTCACCACAGCAGATGATTGGAGTCATGCCATGTTTGAAGATTGCGTGTGCTTTTTTATTGATATCTTCGTCTGTTTCGTGGAAGTACTCACGACGCTCAGAGTGTCCGATAACAACGTAAGAAACGCCTAGATCAGCGACTGCGAACGGGCTAGTTTCTCCTGTAAAAGCACCTTCGTCTTCGAAATAAGTATTTTGTGCTGCAATTCTAAGATCCGTTCCTTCAGTTAAACGAACCAATTCTTGTAAAAATAGAGCTGGGGCTGCGATTACAGAATCCACAGCGTTATTACTTGGGACTTTAGATTTTACTTCCTCAGCAAATTGTCCAGCTTTCGCCGCCGTTTTGTTCATTTTCCAGTTTCCTGCAATGATAGGTTTACGCATACTAAAACTTCCTTTCTCTTCAGCGCGCCGACAGACGCTCTTCTTTGTCGTTAAAACCTTCCGTCTCCGATATTTCGGACTCAGACAATGCCATAAAATCTAAGCATTTGTCGACACGCTGAGGTTCGCAGATACTATCATGACCCGCGAAATACGAGAGGTTCACAATTTCAATCCTTATTTATCGCTAATTGACTCGACGCCTGGTAGTTTTTTGCCTTCTAGATATTCTAGAGAAGCTCCGCCACCAGTTGAAATGTGTGTGAATTTGTCAGCGTAACCTAGGTCCATCGCTGCAGCTGCACTATCGCCGCCGCCGATGATTGTTGTTGCGTCTTCAAGGTTCGCGATTGCTTCACAAACACCAATAGTTCCTTTAGCAAAGTTGCTCATTTCGAATACGCCCATAGGACCGTTCCAAACAACTGTTTTCGCGCCTTGTAGTTCTTTTGTGAAAAGCGCCACTGTCGCAGGACCGATATCCAAACCTTCTTCGTCAGCTGGGATATGGTTCGAGTCAACTGTGTGGAATGGTGCGTCATTGCTGAATTCGTGAGAAACAACATTATCGATTGGAAGTACTAATTTGTCGCCTGCTTTTTCAAGTAAGCTCTTCGCAAGATCGATTTTATCTTTCTCTAAAAGGGAAATACCGACTTCTTTACCTTGTGCTTTGAAGAATGTGTATGCCATTCCGCCACCGATAAGTAATTTGTCTGCTTTTTCGATTAAGTTCTCAATAACGCCGATTTTGTCGGAAACTTTCGCACCACCAAGGATGGCAACAAGTGGACGTGATGGGTTATCCACAACGCCACCGATGAATTTGATTTCTTTTTCCATTAGGAAGCCTGCTGCAGAGTCCAAGTTAGAAGCGATTCCAACGTTAGAAGCATGCGCGCGATGGGCTGTTCCGAATGCGTCGTTCACAAAAACATCACCTAGAGAAGCCCAATACTTGCCTAGCTCTGGATCATTTTTGCTTTCTTTTTTACCGTCGACATCTTCAAAACGCGTATTTTCGAAAAGAATAACGTCGCCATCTTTCATCTCGTTAATCGCACCTTCAAGTTCTGGTCCACGAGTTACAGGCACAAATTTTACTTCTTTGCCTAATAATTCGCTCAAACGTTCAGCAACTGGGCGAAGTGATTTGTCCGCTTTGTCTTCTTCTGTCTTCACTTTACCTAAGTGAGAGAAAAGAATTGCTTTCCCGTTTTGTTCAAGGATATATTGAATCGTTGGAAGTGCCGCTACGATACGATTATCATTGGTAATTTTACCGTCTTTCATTGGAACGTTAAAATCAACACGTACTAGAACTTTTTTGTCGTTTAAGTCTAAATCAGTCACAACTTTTTTAGCCATAATCAAATTCCTCCATTATTCAACTTTCAAATAAAAAGCGGAAACAAAAGACCTGTTCCCGCTTATTTGTTTATTATTTAGTTCTTAGCAATCTTATTTAGCAATTTTAGCGAAATATTCAAGTGTACGAACTAATTGTGCAGTGTAAGACATTTCGTTGTCATACCAAGCAACAGTTTTCACTAATTGTTTGCCGCCAACTGAAAGGACTTTCGTTTGCGTTTCGTCGAATAATGAACCAAACGTGATTCCTGCGATATCAGAAGAAACGATTGGGTCGTTAGTGTAACCGAATGTATCTGCATCACTTGCAGCTTCCATTGCAGCGTTCACTTCTTCCACAGTAACTTCTTTTTTAAGAACTGTTACAAGCTCAGTTAATGAACCTGTTGCAACTGGAACACGTTGAGCTGCACCGTCTAATTTACCAACAAGTGATGGTAATACAAGACCGATTGCTTTAGCAGCACCAGTCGTGTTAGGAGTGATGTTTTCTGCTGCAGCACGTGCACGACGGAAGTCTCCACCTGGGTGAGGGCCATCAAGCGTCATTTGGTCGCCTGTGTAAGCATGGATCGTAGTCATAAGACCTTGTTCGATACCAAATTGTTTTTCTAATACGTTAGCCATTGGAGCAAGACAGTTAGTAGTACATGAAGCACCAGAGATAACTGTTTCCGTTCCATCTAAAGTATCATGGTTCACGTTGTATACGATTGTTTTCATGTCGCCTGATGCAGGAGCTGAGATAACAACTTTTTTAGCACCAGCTTTGATGTGTAGTTCTGCTTTTTCTTTTGCAGTGAAGAAACCAGTACACTCAAGAACGATATCAACACCTAGTTCGCCCCATGGTAATTCCTCAGGGTTACGGTTAGCTAAAACTTTCACTTCTTTGCCGTTCACGTTGAAATAACCATCATGTACTTCAACATCGCCATCGAAACGACCTTGAGTAGTATCATATTTCAACAGGTGAGCTAACATTTTAGCGTCTGTTAAGTCATTGATTGCAACAACTTCAATACCTTCCACATTTTGAATACGACGGAATGCTAGACGTCCGATACGTCCAAAACCATTAATACCAACTTTAACTGTCATAAGTCAATTTCCTCCTTGAAAATAATGAAATTTTTTATTTCAAAAGGGTGTTTTCCCCTCTTAAAAGCATCGTTGCGGCTCCTTCATCTGTTACTAAAATCGTATTTGACGGAGCGGTTTTCATATACGACTTGATTGCTTTGGCCTTCGAAGTGCCTCCTGCTAACGCAATAATATTCGGTATGCGAGGTAGGTCTTCAAATTGTAAACCAAATGTTGGAACTTTGTACACGACTTCGCCTTGTTCGTTGAAGTAATAACCGAATGCTTCTCCCACGGCTTGTCTATCTGTAATTTTTTGCATAGCTTCGGCGTCCGTGTGTCTGCGTTTAGCCATTGTAATTGCATCTCCAATACCGTGCAAAATGGCATTGGCTGATTGTACGAGTCGCAATCCTTCTTGAATGGCCGGCTCTTTCAGGAGCGATTGATACGCTTCTTCGCCAAGCTGTTCCGGTACGTAAAACATACGGTGTTTGCCGTTCGTCTTTGTTGCCATCCTGTCGCAAATCGTGTTGGCTTGGTTGTTCAGTTCTTCCCCGAGTCCGCCACGTCCTGGGACAAATAGTAGTTCGCGTCCATTTGCAAAGTCAGGTGTCATCATTTCAGCTAGCGTCGCCATTGTAGAGCCACCCATGACCGCGATAATATTTTTTTGCTCTGTGAGCGATAAATCCAGTTGTTCGAGTGCCACACGTCCCATTTCTTCCAAGACCCATGGTGTTACATCACTGTCCCCTTGAACAACGAAACAAGCTTTGATCTTTAATTTCTCGCGCAGTCGATCTTCCATTGTATGTATTCCCGTTAACTGATTCATAACGGATTCTAATTCGCGAAATACGACCAGACCATCCTTCGTCACTGTCATCCCAGCAGGAGCAATGCCAATCAACCCTTGTGCTTTCAAAAATTCTACCTCACCGCGTAGCACCCGTTCACTCATGCCCAACATCTGAGCAAGTGTCCGTCTACCAACAGGTTCCGCAAAATAAATCGAACGCAAGATTTGATAACGCTTCTGCATTACTAAAAGCATGTCGGGTAATAATTTCTTTTGAATGTTAATGATATCTGACATTTCAAAGTCTCCTAACCGTCTTGGACTCTTCTTGACCCGCTTAGTCATAAGATGTCCCGATAAAACTAAAAAAACAAGAGATCCAAGTTCTGCTAGTAAACTATTGTGACTATCATCTAATATGAAACACTGTTTTAAAGCTGTATTTCGAATCCAGTCATCTTAATCGTTTCTAAACGTAACCCATCTCTTTCGTAAATCGCTTGCCGTAACGCAAGTAGTTATTTCATTACCCTACGACAACCATTCTACCAGTGATTGGGTCAAAATTCAAGCATAAAGCCTAAATTAAAGGAAAATTCACGATCTATTAACACTGTGTTCCCACCATGAAAAAGGAGCACGTTGTATATATTCCACAGAATGAATATGTTAAAACATGAACAAGTCAAACTGAAATAATTTGCATGCGGTAAAGTCAATCAGAAGGCTGCCATGATAGGTATGCTGTAGATCCGGCTTTCAATAATTCAAACATGTATATTGGGACTGTAACTCATTTCATTCGAACAGTCCCAACATCACAGTTTATGCAAGGCTCTAGACAAACCTTTTTCGCTTGGAGGAGGATGGAATATTCAGCTCACCGCGATATTTCGCGATAGCTCGCCTTGAAATTTGAATACTTTGCTCATCTAGCATTTCCACAATTTTCTGATCGGAAAGTGGTTTCAACTTATCTTCAACGCGCACAAATTGCTGAATCAAATTCTTGATACTCTGACTCGACACATCCCCTGCATCCGATTCTTCGCTTGCTTTTTTGGTGAGACTCGATGAGAAGAAGTACTTTAATTCGTAGACGCCATGTACGGTTTCCATATACTTGCCGTTGACAGCTCGACTCACCGTAGACTCGTGGACTTCAATCTCCTCAGCGATTTCTTTTAGCGTAAGCGGTTCTAAATGCGTACCTTCGTGCAAGAAAAATTCGCGTTGATGTCGCACAATCGCTTCCCCAACCCGACCAATCGTACTTTCACGCTGATCCAAGCCCTTCTTCAACCAATCGAATTCGCCAGCCTTCTCCTTCAAAAATGCGGCCACATCTTTTTCTTGCGTCGCCTGCATCATTTCGAAATAGCTTTCTTGAAACTTCAACCGTGGTAAAAATTGCTTCGCGACGGCTACATATAACTCCCCGCCAACCTGTTTCAACACCAAATCCGGTACCACATACTGTACCCGATCCGACTCAAACTCCGCTCCTGGCTTCGGATTCAACGTAATAATAAAATCGGAAACCAGCTGAATTGTCGCCATCTCCATGCCTAAGCCATCCGCTATTTTTTTCCAACGTTTATTCGCGAAGTCTTCAAAATAATCATGAATAACAGCATAGGCCTGATCCGGTGCATCTGGATGTCGTTTAATTTGTAACAAAATACATTCTCTTGCATCACGCGCACCCACACCAGCCGGCTCAAAATTTTGCAGCGTTTCTAAGCTTTCCAAAACATCAGCAAGAGAGATGAGCAACGCGGCGGCAACAACTTCTGGATCTGTCTGCAGGTAACCATTCTTATCCAAACTATCAATCAAGAATAATAGCGCCATTTTTTGCTGGCTTGTCATATCTAAAAACTGCATCTGCTCTTTTAACGCATCTGAGAGAGTCATCGTTGTGTCAGCGATCTGCTCTAGCCAATCCGTATTATCCGCTCCAGCCAAGTTATTTTTTTTGCGCGTCGTTATTGCATAATCAGGAGCCGTATCTCTGCCTGGAATCACCTCGATTAAAGGATTCTCAAGCGCCTTATCTTCTAGGAAAGCCGTCAAATCTTCCATATTAAACTGCAACATCGCGATCGATTGCGATAACTGTTGCGTCATCATTAACTTCATCGATTGTTTCTGCTGCTGCTTTTGGACATAATTAGACTCGAGTCTCATGAGATAACTCCTCCTATTTCCATACTCGTCTCTTCTATTATAACACGGTAAAACGCGCGCGATAAGACCCAATTAAAAGCACCTCCCAATTGTGCTGGGAAGTGCAAAAGTCTTATTTCGGTAAATGCCGTACAAAATTATCATAGCAAAAACCTTTAATTTCCTGCTCGGTAAAATGCTTTCTAAGCGCTACGATAAACGCCGGATATTTCGAACAATCCTCCAAGCCTTCGATATGATAAGGAATACCATCAAAATCCGAACCAAAACCGATATTATTCACACCGCCAAGCTCACAAATATGCTTCATATGCGCGATCAAGTCGTCCATATATACCGTATCCGCCGTATCCTTAACAAAAAGCGGATAGAAAACAAGATGAATCATCGCATCTCGTTCAAGTAGCGCCTTGATTTGCTCATCAGATAAATTACGATGGTGGCCACAAACTGCTTTAGCATTGGAATGGCTAGCAATCGGATAATCCGCTAGTTCCATCACATCCCAAAAAGCTTTTTCGCTCAGATGTGATACATCGGTGAACACTTTTCGGTCATTCAGTTTTGCGACGATTGCTTTACCAAAATCCGTCAGGCCTGCGCCACGCGATTCTTCAATGCCATCCGCGGCCAGGTTCGCATTATTCCAAGTTAGCCCGACAGAAAGTACACCATAATCAAGCATTTGATCCAGTTTTCGCAAATCTGTACCAATTGGTTCCACGCTTTCTAACGTTAAGAAAGCCGCGATCTTCTCTTCTGGAACACGCGCAACATCCGACCACTGTCTTAGCGGCTTGATGACACCATTCCGATGCAAAACATGCTGTTTATAAATGTTGACCTGTTCAATCGCTTTTTTCCACTTTTGTTCCACAGGAGTCGCAGGATCGAGAAAGATTGCGAATGCCTGCATTTTGACACCACCAGCAATCATTTTCTCAAAATTCACATCAAGCTGCTCCGAATCTTGAAACGTCACTTTCCCAGCTCCAGCCTGTAACTTATAAAGCGCGTCACAATGCATATCCACGATGTTCATCAATACACCCACCCCCATTTAATATCTCTATTATATACTTTTTGGAGTGGGAAACAAGCGTTATTCTCATAACCCAGAAAACGCCACTAAATTCAAGCGCGCCGAGAAATGATTAGATGCTAGGAAAAAGCGAGTACTGGAGCGGAATATACGGCTTGTATATGAGCACCGGAACGGAGATTTTAACGACGCAGATGATCGTTTCTCGGCGCGCTTGCTGGCCAGAACGCCCATTTTCCGAATAGCATTGTAATCGCTGGGACTAGGAAAGGACGGACAATAAACGTATCCAGCAAAACGCCAATCGCGGTGATTAAGCCAAATTGGACGAGCAATTGAATTGGTAACGTGGTTAAAACAGCGAATGTTCCTGCTAAAATAAGACCTGCCGATGTGATAACACCACCCGTTTGCCCTACACCTTCCGTTATAGCCTCACGTAGTGGCAACTCTCGGCTCTTTTTCCAGATGCTTGAAATCATGAAAATATTGTAATCCTCACCGAGCGCAACGATAAAGACAAACGCATAAATCGGGATGAGCCCAGCGATCGCGTCGACACCCATAACATAATGGATAATAAGCCAGCCAAGTCCAAGCGCACTGAAAAAGGAGAGCAGAACGGTTGCCACGAGGTACACCATCGCCGTTATCGAACGCAAGTACGCGAGTAGCAGTAACGCAATCAAGCCAATAACAAGCGGGATAATTAACGCCTCATCTTGTTTTGTCACTGCTCGTGAATCGTATTGTGTCGCCGTTTGACCCGCAATCCAGACATTTTTTGGGGAAATCCCCGCGTCACTTAGCGTTGCTTCCGCCGTGTTGCGGATATCTGGAATCACGTCCATCGCTTCGTTACTGTAAGGATTATCAGAAAGCTCAATCGTATACATCCTATAATCCGGGTTCTTCGTACTAGGAACCTCCACAGAAACATTTGCTATCCCATCCAGTTTTTGCAAATTAGCCCGAAGATCCGTTTTTTCACCATTCGTATTGACAATCAAGTCCACCGGCGCCAACTGACCAGCACCGAAATGATCGCTAATAAGCGTAAAGCCTTCACGTGATGGCATATCTTTTGGGAATGTCGAAAGCGTATCATACGTATATTTCACCTGCGTCGCAAAAACCGCACACCCACCCAAAATCAAAATCGTAATCACAAACGTTTTAATCGGATGATGCGCTGCAATTTCGCCAACACGATGCCAAAAACGATTTTCACGGTGCAGCTTGACTTTCTTGCCTTTTTTCGTAGCATGCGCTTTTGCCATTTCCTCTGTACGTGGCACGAATGGCCAGAATGAAACCCGTCCGAATATGCCAAGTAGAGCTGGTACTAACGTCAACGAAGAAATCATCATAATCAAAATCGACAAGCTAAATGGCACTGCAAAATTGTGAATAGAGCCGTATTTGGCGACCAATAAAATAAGTAGCGCCGCCATGACTGTGAAACCGCTAAGCGCAATCGCTCCTGCCGTGTTACTAAAAGCTTTTTTGAATGCAGTATAGCGATTCTCATCATGATGAAGCTGACTGCGAAATCTGGCTATCAAGAACAAACAATAGTCCGTCCCAGCCCCAAATAACAGCACCGTCATGATCGACAACCCTTGCGAACCATACGTAATCACGCCCTCTTTCCCGAGCAACGCAATGATCGGCGTTACCGCCAAATACGCAAAGCCAACCGCAATGAGCGGAATAAATGCCAAGATTGGCGATCGATAAATCACAAGTAAGAATACCAAAACAAGTAATACCGTTCCAATTAGAAGCGAAACATCCGCATCACTAAACAGCTCCGTCGCATCTACGCTAATCCCCGCCGGTCCTGTCGTGCGCGCCGTCAACGTATCCTTGCTATCCACTTTCTGATCGAACGGTTTATCTACAAAAATCCCATTCGCTGTTTTTTCTAACTCCTCAAAACTCGTTTTCAGTTCATCCGAAGTCGCCTCCGAATCCATCAAAACCGTCTGAATAAACGTCGTGCCGTCCTTTGAAACCTGTTGCTTTACAACTGGAAGCGGCATTTTATCATAAGAAACCACCGTTTTCTGATGCTCCACTGGATTTTGCTGTAATTCCTTCGAAAACTCCTGAATCTGCGCTAAATCCTTATTGGTCAGACCCGTACTCCGATACCATGTAATCAATGCCGGCGTACCTTCCCCAGTTGGAAACTGCTCATCCATCACTTTTTGCGCAACAACAGAAGGCTCCGATGCCGCTAAATCAGGCGCCGCATCATCTTTATAGTCCGCCGTTTTAGGCAAGAACACTTGCAATGCAACCACAATCAAGACCCAAACAGCAAGCGTAATCCACCTGCCACGCTTACCCCCAACCGCATTTGCAATTTTACTAAAAATACTATGACTCATCTCAACTTCCCCCTTATTTCATTTATCAGTCGATCAACATTTTCGTTTATCAAATGATAAATATTTATTTATAAAAAAAGAGACATTCCGATTATACCTCTTTTTCACAAATTCCAAACATCATAAAATCAATCAATTCATCGATCCGATCAGACATCGAACCTTGCCGAAACGGGCTATCACTAGCAAAAATCGGACTAATCGTCGACAAGCAATAGCTCGCCGCTGCCTCACTCGTCACTCCTGTTCGGAGCATTCCGTCATCAGATATTCTTTCAAAAAGCCGCTTGAACGGATCCAAATAAGTCGACTGCCACAACTGGAACATCAAAAACTGATTTTCCTTCTTCAACTCATTCAAAATATCATGAATCATCATCAAAATATTCGTCGGATGATTCTCAATCAGCATCATTAACATAGCCCTTAATTGCTTTTGCGGCGAATAATTGGCCTGCTCAATCGGAATCATATCCGTATGAATCTCAACCGTTAGCTGCCGAACAACCTCGACATAAAGCGATTCCTTATCCTTAAAATGATGGTAAAGCGCGGGTTGCGTCATCTGACACAGCGCCGCAATATCACGAGTAGAAACCGACCTATAGCCCTTCTCCATAAACAGATCACGAGCCGTCGTTAAAATTTTATTACGCGTAAAAATCAATTCCTCCGCACGAGTCCGCTTCTTCATCGTATTTCGCCTCCATCACTCACTAATCATCATTTTATCATGACTTGGCGCATCCGTAAACCTCCATTCATAGCTTCTCCCGCAACGCCAAAACAGACTGCTCCTTGCGCTTCGCCTCAAACATAATGTCCACATCCCGCCCACCGAGTAATCCCATTAACTGCTGAAAATCCTCCAGATGAATCAAATCATGATGCGACCGGTCTGTAGCACCCGTTTTTCCAGAACTAATATGCATTTTTGGCGTCGTTTTCCACGTTTTAAAAACATCCGTCACTATTTGCGCCACATCCGCGTCTGGCTCATGATTACAAATGTGATGATGAATATCAAAACAAACCGTTGCCCCCGTTGCCTTCGCAATCCCCAAAACATCATTCGCCGTATACGTCTTATCATCATTTTCAAGCCGTAAAAGCCGCTTAATATCATCCGATAAGCCGTTATATGCACGAATAAAGCGCTCACTTGCCGTTTTCTTATCCCCATAAGCCCCACCAATATGCAGAATCATGTCTGTACCACCGACCAAATCCAACAACTGCTGGTGATACGAAAGTTCCGCAATTGCCTTCTCCACAACATCCCCACGCGGCGAATTAATAATCGTATACTGCCCAGGATGCATCGACAACCGCATCCCGTGAAGCTCCCGCAATCGGCTAATCTCAGCCGTCAAAGCCAAAATATCCGCATCCCGCTGCCAATCCCACGTCATAACCGAATGCGACGCAAAAGGAATCAAATCACTCGACATCCGGAAAAAATAAATCTCATGCGCAATACTCCACTCCAAAACCCGAATAACCTCCGCCAAATTATGTACCGCTATCTCCTTCACCTTTTCCAGCCCCTGCTCCTCGACCGTCCGCAACCGACACGTCCGAAACTTCGAAGGCATCGACATATTAATACACGCATAACCCAATCTCATCATTCCACCCCATTCGCACCCCATCATAATAAAAAAGCAACCATTCTACCAGATAAAGTGGTTTTGATGGTTACTCTTTCTTCTATCTGATTACAGTCTTGATTAATTTAACATAAGAATCAATACAATCCACTATTTATTATTCTTTTTAGGATTTACAAACCATAAAATTATTAAAAAGATAAGAGTTAGTATAGCCATAACCTACGCTGATATATTACAGTATACTGACAATAAGAAAATAATAACAGAAAACACTGTTAAAAATATTTTTTAAGCATTATTGATATTCAGAACCCCAAACTAAACTAGCTGGAACAGGAGATGGCGTTGAGTTAAAGACAATACCGCCTGGACAAGCGCTTAAAACTACTCCTAAAGTAGAAACAACTTTTCCAATTAGAGATCCAGGAATCCAGATTCCTCCAATTGCTGCTCCATTGCCAATCTTATGGACAGTTGCTTTTTTCACCCATACTCTTAACCCCCACCAGTAAACTTTAACCGCATTTTTACCTTCAATATATTTCGTTCTCTTTAAATGCTGAGGTTCATTGGCAGATTTTTCAGTAATGGTGACACCTTGGCTATCAATAGTAACATCCATATTTTCAGTGCTAATCATTTCTTCAGTTAAAAGGTTAGCATTATTGATTTTATCGTGTAATAAATTAAATTCTGTTGAACTCAACTCTCGCTTTGCATCATCTTTAATCGAGAATACCCCTGTTTCTACATTCAAAACTACATATTGATCAAATTTCAAAACTTGGCCCTCCGTCAAAACCTGCTCTTTATTAGTTTCTCCAACCATCTCGGTTTCCTCTGCTGACATTAATTTAAGCTCTCTTTTTTTCATTACCCTCACTCCTAGTTTATATTTACAATAATAACATAATTTTAACCATATAACGATGGATATGTATTCACGCTATCATTTAAAAAGTCTCAATGCGATCGATGTATATCTTTTCTTTCTCACCTGAATCCCCCATCCAATTCACTGTACCTGAATATATATCTTTCGCCGAGTTCCTTGATATACCAAACTTGGCGCTCCAATCATTATTATGTCCATCCCATTTATAATCCGAACTTCCAAAACTTAATTTGTACACAAAATATCCACCTACACAAATAAATAAAATTATTATGACTCTCAAGATTCTCTTACTCATATGTCCACCACCTTCCGTTAAATTAATGTTACATAAAAACAATAATTACGAAAGCGTTTTTAATAGTAGGTATTTCGTAAAAAGGCCAAATATCATTTCCATACAAAAAGTCGTTATTCTGCATATAAAACTTGTCATACCAACAAGTTAACGCAGTTTAACGACTTCTTTTGTTTACTCAATTATGTCCTCGACAGGAATCGAACCTGTATTTTAAGCTTCGGAGGCTTACGTGCTATCCGTTGCACCACGAGGACGAATTATTAATGCACTCACAATCAATAATTATAGCGGAAAACTCCCAATTACACAAGCTTTATCTTACATCAAAATTTCATTCAAGCCTTTCGTTTGACCTAGTTTGACCATTCGTGTAATATAGAAGCATCAAGTAAGAAATAAAAGGCAAGAAAGACATGCTTTTTAAATGAAATATACCTAAACAGGAGGGTTTTTATTATGAATTTAATTCCAACAGTAATCGAGCAAACTAGCCGTGGGGAACGCGCTTATGACATCTATTCCCGCTTACTAAAAGATCGGATTATTATGTTAGGTAGCGCCATTGACGATAATGTGGCAAACTCGATTGTTTCGCAGTTGTTGTTCCTAGACGCACAAGATCCTGAGAAAGATATTTTCCTTTATATCAACTCACCAGGTGGTAGTATCTCTGCTGGGATGGCGATTTATGACACAATGAATTTCGTAAAAGCGGACGTTCAAACAATCGCGATGGGTATGGCTGCATCGATGGGATCATTCCTACTTACAGCTGGTGCGGACGGCAAACGTTTTGCACTTCCAAATGCTGAAATCATGATTCACCAACCACTAGGTGGCGCACAAGGTCAAGCGACAGAAATCGAGATCGCAGCTCGCCACATTCTAAAAATCAAAGAACGCATGAACACCATTATGGCTGAACGCACAGGCCAACCAATCGAAGTTATCTCACGCGACACAGACCGTGACAACTTCATGACAGCAAGCGAAGCAAAAGAATACGGCCTTATCGATGATATCGTAGTCAATAAAGCTGGTCTAAAATAAGCAGAAACTCCCGAAGCACCTCTTATCACAGAGATGTTTCGGGAGTTTTTCTTGCTATTTACGACCATCGATAAAGTCACGAAAATCCCTGCTAGCCCTCGAAGACAACAAACATATCTCCCCATTTATCATCGTAATTTCGCCAGTCACATAATTGACCGATTCGATTTTGTCCGTGTTGACAATAAATGCTCGATGTGTCTTGTAAAAGCGCTCATCAAAGCTATCTTCCAAGTTCTTGATTCGTCCATAAAATTCGATTTGCCGATCTTTCCCATGCAAAATAAGCCTCCGCGCCTTGCCTGAAATTCCTAAAAACAGAATATCATCATACGGTTCATGAATCACTTTTTCATCCGATTTTGTCGTAAAGAACTTGCCAACATCTTTGCGCTCCCTGCTCACCCGTTCCTCTACACTTTTCATACAATCAAAAATCCGATTGCGCACTTTGTCGAAATCGTCCTTAATAATATAATCCATTGCTTCGACTTTATATGTAAAAGTTAAGTAACTAAGTTCTGCATGCGTAGTAATAAAAACGATAAACCCTCTTGGATCATATTCCCTGATTTTCTGCGCCAACTCCAAACCATCAAGCCGCGCATGTTTCAAGTCTACATCCAGAAAGTAAAGCCCCATACCCTCGCCGCCAAATTGCACGTAGGATAATAGTTCTTCAGGATCACCTGTGGATAAAGCAAGTTCCATATCAAAATTCTCAATCATAATATAATTTTCGACATGCTTAATAATCTCATCTCTTTGATTATCTTCATCCTCACAGATAAAAACCTCTATCATCTCCTCACCCTCCAAGTTAGCCTATTTCTAGTTCCTGCACAAAACCATGTTGCGTTACCTTCGTGTCTAGGGATACATTCGGATATTTCTTTAACGTCTTTTTCAAAGTGGGTAGCCCGATTCCGCGATTTTCCCCCTTGGTTGAGAAGCCTTCCTCGAAAAACTGATGAACAGGCGGCGAATCCTCTGGTAAACTATTAGCAAAAATGAGTACAATCGCTTCTTTTTTCTGAATAATTGCAACACGAATCGACGGATCACCAGTACCAATAACAGCCTCGATCGCATTATCCAACAAAATTCCAGTAACACGACACAAGTCAATGCTATCCATATTGATATTATCAATCACCTTATAAACTTCCACTTGCGCATCCACGCCCATTTCCTGAGCACGAATCATCTTAGTTGCAAACAAGCCTTTCAGTTCAATGACTTCCAGATTCCGAAGCGTCGAAAGTTTGGAAATATTAACCTCCATATCCGAGTTCATCGGAATAACCTTCGTCCGGAAATAAACGCTGAGCCCATCCATATCTTCATTCGAAATAAAACCATTGATACCAGACAAGATGTTCACATAATCGTGACGGAAAACCCGCATGTCTTTTTGAAGCGCTTCAAGTGCGCCAACATATTCGCGGAGTTGGCGCATTTGTAAAGCTTGAGCTTCGACTTTGGCGTTTTTAATTGCGCTCTTTGCAATGACCAATAAAACTATACTCATTATTATCGCATAAATGATAAATACTAAGGCGTTAGATCTCAACACATTATCTGTAAAACCAGCTTTTTCGCCCTGCCAGATATAATAATAAAATAAGCCTACTGTTACAGCACTGACTACAACCACAAGAATTAGATGTCTTCCTTTAAAAATTACTTCCTTATTAATTCTACCTAAAATCATATCAATTCCTTTTAGAATCACACAAGCATATGCAAATATTATCATACTAGCAATAATTGGTTGTGAATTATAAATGGATTTTGCAGTTATACTAGTTAAACCATCTGACAAAACTATCACAATAAAGGCCATTGTAACACTAATCAAAGACAACCATACCTTCTTTGTACTCAAAAACAGTACAATGAAAAAGACTAACATCATATAGATGATGGCAATATAGCTATAGATGAGAAACAATGGATAGGCAGTAATTGACAGCCCAATAACTAAACTAATAAGTATTTTCCAAGATAATCTAGTTCTACTTATAACCTGAATCCCTACAAGCAAACAGAGAACCTGGAAAACATTGACTATTAATAATTCCATACAAGCTCCTATCATATTTAGAGTATCTTAACTAAATTATAGTCTAAAATACTCTAATTTACAACATAAGCCTGTTGTTGTTATTACTACATATCTTTAGTTAACAGTATATTTGGGGTAGGTGGTTCATATGAATACAGTAAGCAGCACTGTTGCACAGATTTTTCAGCATACTTATTTGCCCTTTTCTCTATAAATTCCATAATCTTTAATTTTAATTTATCTAGGCTCAATCTCATAATTTTTATATCTCCTTTTTAATAATTTATACGTCATTGGATGTATAGCAATGACTTGGTAACAAGCACCTAACAGTATTAAAGTCTTTGCCACTTCTACAGGGATAAATACGAGTGTCATTAAAATAAAAAATGTGTTTAAAATAGATTTTCGCCTCAAAACGTGTCTTTTTTGAGCGTTAAAAAGCGGCATATTTTCAGTATCCGAAGGTGAAAATAACGCAATATTCAGTAAAATGAAGGCGCTTATAGACATAATTATCCAATCGGACAACTGCACTTCCTTCACAAAATACGGCAATACCACAAACATCACAACACTTGTAATTGTACACCCCAAACTAGTCTTCGCATGCAAGCCAAACGAATGCCTCCGAATGAACAAGTATGAAAGATGTACAACTAATGTCTGCCATATCATCCCAAGCAAGGCAGCGGCAAGGTATACGGTAATTCCCTTCGTCACGTTCACTAAAAATATTTCTACACCATACTTCACAATCGCAAATCTGTCTTCATCGACTTCCCTATCACGGAAAATCGTTCTGGTAATCTTTGCTGCCATATTGGGGACGGTCAAACTAAACATGCCAATTCGCCTCCCTATTCATCGAGTGCTAATTCCCAGACAGAGACCAGCGAAATTTCACTGGCCCTATCCGAATTAACGAACTCTTCAATTTCTACCCTATCATTCGGTATTTCATTCTCATTCAATATTTTCTCTATGTTTCGTGTTACCATTCCGTCCTGGGAGAGAAGATTGCTCTTCCCTCTCAGCAGCGGCTTACTATACAGCGCCTCATCCCGATAAACAATCATGTACAGCTTGTCGCGATTAAGTCCTACTAAAAACCGGTTATCACTGATTCCAACGTGCCTCGTGATGCTATCCAAAAAATAGATGTATCCACGATATGTAATCAACATTTTATATTTTGGCTGATGGCTTGATACTGGAAACTGGTCCAAAAAGTAGTCTTTTCTATTTATATATTCACATCCAAGCTTTGAAAATACTGCTAACATGAGACAATCCCACTTCGAATCCCCACTATTACGGTCTACTAAATTAATTTTAGCCAAAACGGGGCTAAAAAATTGCAAATCACGCACGATTTCCTTTTGGAAAAATAAGCATGGTTGTGTGCTAGCCATTTTTGCTTGAACAAACGGTTTCATCATGTCATGATCTACTCCTTTCAGCGTCGAATAATGGGACTCAATCTGCTCATCTCGGTAAGCCTTATTTCCATAAACTTATTATACGACAATAATTCATCATTTTTTCTATTTGGTCGTGAACGTCGCGATTTCGTTCGTAAACGTAAAAAAGAGGTCATTTTTAAGTAATTAATATAACTTTTCATTGATTTACCCCAAAAAAAAGGGATGAAAAAAAGCTGCAAAACTCTGTTTCATCCCTGATTTTTATTTTTTTAAACCTTTTATTTTTCTTGTGGACACCATGCATTTTTCTCCATTAACCATATGAATGACATTTTTATTCGTATCAACTTCTAAGATGTGATCTTGATTCACCAAGAATGCGCGATGTGTTCGGTAAAATCGATCGTCTAGCTCAGATTCCATTTCTCTTAATTTTCCATAAAACTCAATTTGGCGGTTTCTACTGTGTAATATTACTTTATGTGCACGCGGAGAAGTTTCAATGAACAGGACATTTTCTAGCGGCTCGTGGATAATTCGATCATCTATTTTTATCGTTAAGTATTTGCCTTTGTTTCCGTGGTTATCAATTCGTTTGCTAACACTTTCCATACATTCGATGACACGTTTCCGAATATTATCGTAGTCGTCTTTGATGATGTAATCCATAGCTTCGATTTTGTAGGTGAATGTTAGATAACTCATTTCCGAATGGGAAGTAATAAATACAATAAACCCTCGCGGATCGGTTTTTCTAATTTCCTTTGCTAGTTCAAAACCGTTAATTGTTTGTGTTTTTAAGGCGACATCAAGGAAATACAGACCTGACTCTTTCTTTTTCTTGCTTGCGTCTAGTAGTTTCGTGGGATTTTCCTTTGCAAGTAGAACGCGCATATCTTGATGTTCGATGGTGATGTAGTCTTCGATATACCCCACAATTTTATTTCGCTGCATTTCGTCGTCTTCGCATATGTAGATTGGAATCATTGGGTTAAGTCCTTTCTATTTGTGTATTCGGAAAGCTGATTTTTGTTGTTTATTAATACTTGATTTAGTGGCTTAATTGTTTCTTGAAAGTAATTTTTAAGGAGAAGTTGATCGCCTTTTTCAATGTAACCGTGTAAACTTGCTAAAATATTAATGTAGTCGTGGTTGAAGTCGCTCATCTCATTTGAAAGTTTTTCAAGAGCTAGTGTGTATTTTGTTAGTTGCTCTTGCTCCATTTTCTGCTTTTCTATGTTGATTCGTGCCTGATTAATCTTTGAAAAAACAAAGGTTGTCCCCACAATCATAGCCAGTAGAATCACAAATATAATCCCATTAATAAAGCCCACTTCACTTGAAGATTTGTACAATGACTGAATATAGATAAATGAATACACGATAAACACTGTAATTACTATAATAGATACAAGTACGTATGCATTTTTATTTATTGTTCTCACATATGATGTGCTTCGAATTAAGCGGCTAACTACCGTCGAAACGATATAGGTCAATATTGGAAAAATAGCGCAATATACTATATTAGCCAAAATAATATTCGTCAATATATCATAATTCCATATCCATTTTGTTAAACTAGATATAACTCTAAAGATCATATCTACAGGATAGTAAGTTATTCTGACTAAAAGAAGAATTGTTAGTAATGGTGCTGCAATACAAACAAGCCAGCGTCTCTTTTTCCACCTCAGTATTAATATGAATAAAACAGCTATCTATAGCAATTGGCACATAATATTGTATATAAGGAAATACTATGTCCCCACATATCCCTAACAGTGCTCCTACTATGAAAATACTTTATTTGCTAATATGTTCACCGAAATCACAATACAATATATTTGGGTAATAATTATCATATGTTCTGAATTCATATTTTTCCCCCGATGCTAACAGATGTTATCCATGTTCGATGATTCGAAATTCTGTAAAGGTTTAATCGTTTCACTAAAATAACGATCTAATGAATCTATATCACCGTTTGTAATGTATCCTTGAATACTAGCTAAAATATTAATGTAATCATGCTTAAATAGACTCATTTCGCTATATATCTTCTCTAAGTTATACGTATAATCATGTAACTGTGCCAATTCTTGTTTTTGCTTTATTTGTTCAGCTCGCGCATTTTCAACCTTAGTTATAATCACAAATACAATACCAATTGCTAAGAGTAGAGCTATAAATATAAAAACATATAGCGCACCAGTTTCAATAGGGATCCCTAAAACATTCTCCAGATGAATGAGAGTATACATAATTACAATAGTTAGTAAGAGCAAAGCTACTATCACATACTCACTATCTTTCACTGTATTTTCAAATTTATTTTTATGTAATATCCCGCGAATACCGAGAGCTAGCATATACGCAATTGTAAGGCATGGTGTTATAAACACTATCATTGCAAACACAGCATCGAATAGGCTAGTACTATAATCTTGACTGTTTAACCCCAAAACATTGAGCGCAAATACTCCAACTACATAATTACCTATAAGGAGTACTATTTGAGCCACTACAACACACATAAAAGAGTTAAGCCAACGAATGCCTTTCCATCTCAAAAATAATACCAGCACTCCCAATGTATATATTTGTGAAAAGTACTCTATCATGCTTAGGAGAATAGGACCTCCAAGTGCCATAATAATTGTTATTATGACTATATCTTTTTTGGATAAAACTTTCTGAGCTAGAACATTAGTAACGATTACAATACCAAATATTTGGTATGTTCCCGCCGTAAACAGCACTAATAGTGAATACATAAAAATCTCCTGTCTATTTTGATAGTCGTGTTTTATTAGATTCTATTTCTCTAGCTAGAGGAGTAATTGAGTTTTGAAAATATTCCTCTAGCTTTTGCTGATTTCCGTTGTTTATATAACCGTGTAAACTCGTTAAAATATTAATGTAATCATGCTTAAACGTGCTCATTTCAATATACATATGTTCCATCCGGCTCGTGTAATCTTTTAAATGATTTAGCTCAACTTCACGCTCTTGGTTTTCTATATGACTCTGTATAATTTTTGTGACTACAACAAATACAATACCTGTTAATACTGAGAAAGTAGTAAATAATATCGTAAAGATAGTAAGGATATCTGTAGGAAACTCATATAAAGAACCTATATAAATGAAAATATAAATAATGACAATCGTCACTACTAAAAGAATTAACACAAGGTAGTTGCTCTTTAATCTCGTGAAAAATTGGGCAGCGATAAAAATATACAACAGCATAATCGCAGACTGAAAGGCGGAATAAACAAATGGCGTATTCATCAATAGATCTTGATATTCTACTTGTAGCATGATTGTAGACCAAATAATAGTATAGTCACTCACAATCATAATTAGCAGACTTGTAATAGGAGCAACAATAGCCATAAACCAACTTGCTTTTTTAAATCTAAGAACCGCCACTAGTACACCAATAGCGTAAATTAATGCAAAGTACTGAACCGTCGCAAGTAGTATCAGGCCACCAATTGCCAATATAGTTCCGACAATAAGAACTTCGATTTTTGATAAGACTTTTTTCAATAGTATGTTTGTTCCAATCGCCAAGATAAACATTTGACATGTTCCAGTAACTATAACTGCTAGCATCCCAATTTCCCCCTACTGCCTAATAACCAACCCTTGCATAAACGCTTCGCCTTCCAGCACTTGCGTATCTAACACAACGGATGGATTTTTATTCAGAATTCCTCGCACGATTGACAGTCCCAAGCCACGATTCTCCCCTCTTGTTGAGAATCCTTTTTCAAACATTTGATGAATCTCTGGCATGTTTTCCGGCAAGCTATTTTGCACCAACAGTGTCACCGTATTCTCATTCTTTACAAAAGCCACTTTCATAAACGCGCCTGATTGCCCTTCGCTTGCCTCGATTGCGTTATCGAGCAAGATTCCGACAATCTGACATAACTCCACTTTATACATCGAAATCGTCTCAATCGGTTCCACGATTTCCAACTGGGCATCGATTTTCAGCTCCTGTGCACGCATCATTTTAGCCGCTAGTAAGCCTTTTAACTCCAAAACATGCATATTCTTAATTTGCGATAACTTGTATTTATTATCCACCATGCTCTTGTTCACCGGCATGATATTCGCGTCGAAATATGCCGCTAATTCCTCCATTTGACCATTCGAAATCAGCGTTTCCAAGTTCGCCAACACTTCCACATAGTCCTGCTGGAAATGCACCACATCCGCCTGCAGTTGCTCGACATTCGCCACGTACTGCTGCAGTTGCACCATTTGCTCCTCCTGATTCCGCTTTTGTGCCTCTTTCAAATTCGCGCGATACACCTTCACCAACACCAAGCAAATAATTCCCAAATACACCGCGAAAAGAATCTCCGTCAGATAAAGTATCGTTTTCGGGAACCGATATGTACTAGACATGTAGAGCGTCAACTGCAAAATCACCGCGGTCACGATAATAATTCCAATTGCTAAAAATATATAATACCGCTGCGTTTTGGAAATCCTCACCCGTTTTTTCATCAAGAACATCATCCCGATAAATAGCACCACACACGCCACCGCAATAAGTATGATCCAAATAAAAACACTGTTACTACTAAAAATACTCATCATTCTCCGCTGCCTCCAGTTTCTCTATTTATATATAACGGCAAAATCGTATCTTCAAAATACGCCTGCAGTAATGTGTCGTCGCCCTTTTCGATATAACCATTCAAACTCGCCAAAATGTTGATATAATCATGCCGAAACGTATTCATGTCGCTGTATAGCTTTTCCATCGATGCTACGTATTCCTCTAATTACCGCTTTTTTAACGCCTGACTCTCCGCCTCTGCCTGCCGTTCGCTGGTTTTGAGGATGAGCATGAAAATCATGGCGATGGATAGGAAGTAGATGAGGAATAGGATGGCATTTGAGAACACAATTTCATTTGCAAATTGATAGGTTGATTCTAAATAAATGTGCAAATATACAATAAGAATCGTGACAATTAACGTAATAAGTAGCATTACTTTATTTTTAGTCGCTATTTCTCTAATTTTCTCGCTAAATATTATTTGGGCACTTACTTTATAGAATAAGTAAGTCACGATTAGCCAAGATATATAGATAGTAAGATAAATTTTAGGGTTAGAAATGTTTTCTTCTACGGTTGAGTGAAATAGCATGAGTGCCGAAGAATTTATGAAATAATCCACTGCAACGAGATAGACCAGGCATATAAATGGCAAACTCAGCGACAATAGCCATGTGCCTTTTTTATATCGTATTGCAAATATCAACACGCACATCGTGAATACTAACGAATAATATTGCACGTAATAAAGCAATAATAGTCCACTTATCAATAAAATTAAGAATAGGATAATCAAATATAATTTTGAGAAAATTCTCTTGCTGAAAATCTGAATTCCCATAAGTAAAGAAATGATTTGTACGCTACACCCTAATACTGCTGATAGAAAATAGGTTTGAATCTCTTGCATGTTGGTCTCCTTTTCAATCATCGAATCTCCTAATTATATAGGTATATTGGCAGGTTCGCAATACTTTTTTATGCAAAGAATTGGCGTTCAAGATGGAAATAAGGTCATTCAGGATAGAATCAGTCACAGCGCATATTTTCGTGCTATGATTATTTTAACTGAGCAATGACGCGCGAATCCCATTCAATAAATGAATGTAGCTAACCGTATAATATACATTTTTTATAATAACACAAAAAAGGGACGAAAAACCAAATTTGTCGTGAACGCTTGGTTTTTCGTCCTGAACGCGATTCTTTTTCAAATTTTTGCTAGAATTTTAACATAAAAGGATGGGATAGTCGATGCGAAATGAAGTGGTTGATTATTTATTGGGAGTTTTTACAGGAGCGATTATGTTATTTTTAGTTGGGTATTTTTTGCTAGGGGAGCGTTTTTCGGTTGCTGTTATTATTTCTGTTGCATCTTTTCTCATTTTGAGTGCTAGTTTTGTCTTCAAATATAGAAAATGAACCAGCACCTAGTCGTTAAGTGCTGGTTTTATATTTCTACTTCACTGCAATTGCTGCTCCTACCTTATCTTTATTGGATGGTTTTGAGGCTTTTAATGCATCCCCACCGTAGCCGTACATGATATTTGTGTTATTGTTCGTATTATATAAGTCTTTCAATCCTAGGGTATGCCCAATCTCATGTGTTGCAACCGCTTGTTTTTGAGCATTCGTCAACTTCACCATAAGGTAGATATTATACTTGATATGCCATTGAATAATTTTATAATCGTCAGTGTAGTAATACGACGTTGTTACGGCATATGCTGATGAAAGCGGATCATTATTTGTGTTGATGGTATTTATTGATTTCGCGACTTTATTGGAAATTTGATAAATACCGGTTTCTCGCCATCTTTTTGCTCCTTCGTTAGTGATATCAACATACGCGCTCGGAATTGCCAGCGAATAGGTTGTCCAATCGGATGTTCGCTTGGCTAAATGTGTACCTTTGATAATGTAACCTGCCGTCTCACTGCCAACATTACCAACAACATGGGCCTTGGAAGCTGGGCTAAAAATCGTCATGAGTAGGATAAATATCAGACTAGTAATGTAAAATTTCTTCATTCCTTCACATCCTTTTCAAGTTGCAATTGGAAGGCTTCTGTATCTAAGACTTGCGAATTATTAGCTGTTTCTTCTTGTTTCTCAATGATGTTTTCGTCTAGGGCACTAATATCCTTCTTCTCAGGTAAGGTTGGCTCCGTGTCACCGAATTTTAACGTCGCGTCTCCATCAACAAAATAAGTTCCATTCACTTGACCTTTAATCCAAAATGTCTTGCCATCTCCTGAATCCATCAGCATCAAAATATAGGTTTCGCCCGATTGGAATAGAGGATAATCTTCAATCTCCATGCCTTCTTTACCTTCTTGTAAAACATAGATAGCCTCATTACTTTTCTTACTCCCTGTGTAGACTTTTTCTATTGAACCTTCAAATTTTGTTTTTGCAACAATATTATTTCCGCCCTCTACAATATCGTTTACTTTTCCAATTTTAACTTCTGCAATTAAATCTGCTTCCTTAATTGCCTGATCATACGTAACATCCTCAATCGATGTATGCACACTGGCTTTTAGTTCGCTGTTTGGTTTAGTAGCCTCTTCAGTCTTCTCTTTGCCACATGCAACTAGAGCCAAACAGCTTAAAATTAGGATCCATATCTTCTGTTTTTTCATGCAAGCACTCCTCTTTGTCATTATTAATACGCTTTCATCTTAACATACTTTAAGCCTGCAAAACGGATTTTATCGTGAAATGACGTTTATTCATCTTAAGCGCTTCCAAATTAGTGATACCAACTATTTTCTTAGTTTCCAACAGATGAAAAAACTATTATCTCATCTCCCGGAAAATACACTTCTCTCGCTTCCAGTCTTGGAGAATTGGAGAACACCTCGCCAATTATTGTAGAAGTTGTTAAAAATGACGAAAAGCAAACCGTAACCAAGGAAAGTGAACAAAATACCATGCCTACCGAATTTTATACCATGAGCGGAGTCACCATAAAGAACATACAAAAAGATGCCACCAATACTTTAAAAATTAGTGACAAGATTAAAGTTATGGAGGATGTAGCGACAAATGTTCCAATTGATAGAAAGAAGATAACGCTGACTCTGGATTATTACAAAAAAATGGAGATAGGAAAATCTTATTACCTCTACCTCCGTCACAGTACGTCTGGTGATAACTATGTCCCGTCAAACGCATTTTTGAGTAAGTATCCTGTTAGTAAAGTACCTAAGAACGAGCTTTTCTTAGCTGAAAACAACGCAATCTATCATTTAGAAAATACGGATTATCAGGATTTATATGCGGATTTATACGCGAAAATATTACAGCAAAATGAAGAAACAGAATAGCACAATGATACCTATAAAATGGACACTTCGAAAAAAGTTCATGATATAGGCATTTTTGGTTTACTGAAATCCCCCTCCCTATAATGGTTGCCTCTATTCATTATCGCTATCGACGGAATCTCAAAAATGGCTCCTGCACAATACAGAAACCATTTCTTACACATGCCCTTGACATAGCATACCAATTAGGGTTTACCTTCTTTTCCCTATTCTATATGCGATGAATCCGACGAGTAATACGACAAGTGATGTTCCAACGATGTATAGCCATATTGGGATGCCTGTTTGCTTCAAGTTGATAGCTTTGTCGTTGAATATTTTTGCTTCTTTGGCGGTAATTGTAAAGTTTTTTTGTAACTTCCAGTTTTTCTCTTTCCCTTTTGCTTCAATCACTACTTTATATTTTCCTGGCTTGAATTTTTGATTGTCCCATTTGATAGCATAGTCAAAATTGGAATTTGGCGCCATTCGTAAATTTTTAGTTGATTGTTGTTTGATTGGACTTGTTTCTCCTTGTTTGTAGACACTTGCTGTTATAAAGAGGTCTCCAAGTATAGTAGCATTCGGGTTTTTTAAGGTTGTGAAAATAGTGTTTTGGCCTAGTATTTGGCCTTTTTTAACGCTTGGTAGAGTTAGGTCTGGCGCTATTTTAGTTCTGTTTTCTTGTAATACCACGCCTATTGTGTAGGAATAGCGATTATCGACTTGAAGGCTATCTGTTTTTTTGGTTAACGCCTCTTTGTCTTTTTCCATAAAATGAAGCCCACCGAGAATCATACCATTATAAGGTTTTTCTGGCATTTGGATAGTGAATGCTGCGTTTTTGGTACTATTTTTTGGAATGATAATAAGATTTTCTGTTTGGACAATACTCCTAAATTCCGTTTTTAAGGTATTGTCTATTTTGGGATTGGGATTAGTGTACTCGATGATACCGTTACTATTTGTAATCGCAGTATTGGCGTTTACTTCTACTTGAATCTCTTCATCTTTATCATTTTTTATCGCAACTTGGATGGTTTGTTTTTGATTGGGTTTCATCAGTAAGTCAAAATAAGTATGTAGCTGATTGATTTGATTTTCTGGGAGTAATGCTTGGACGGAAAAACTGAGTTCAGAGGCGTTAGCTCGCGTTGGCATGATTAAGATAATTGTCAAAAGGAACAATATGACTAAGCTTTTTATTTTCAATTCGGATGCCTCCTTTCTGCTTGTTAGTATTTATGTTGGGGCCGTGATTTACAACCCCAACATGTGGATTATCAGTTTGGTGTGTCTTCTAAATTCCAAGTGAGTGTAGTTTTATACGGTTCGTTGGCAACTTTGGCTGTACCCATCGGAACTTTTAGACTGATGGCAGATGCCGCTGCAGTTGCATCTTCACCAAATGCGATGGCCCATGTTCCCATTCCTTTATCTGCTGCAGCAACAGCTATGTCGGATGACGCGGCACCTGTTGGATCAAGTGTTGCGATTGATGTTGTTGGTGCGTAAGCTGCATCTGTTAGTGATTTTGCTGTACCAGCCACTATACTCAATTCGGCATTAGTTAGTGCTTTTGGTGTTGCACCTTGTGTTTTGAATTGGCCATTTTGTTTCACGGTTAGTTTCCAGCCCACATTGGTTCCTCTTTTATCAGTCACTTGTACGAAGTTGGGTACGCTAATAACATTACCAGAACTAGCCACTTTCACTTTATCTAGTTTTGCATAGTATGTTTTACTGAGGGGACTAATAACGTTGCTTCCAAAATGAAAATTGGAGACATAATCGATACTCAGCGGGCCAGCTGTTCCTGGTGTATGTGGGTCTGCTGGGTCTGTTGGATCGAGAGGAGTAACTGGTGTGTTTGGATCTGTCGGATCAAGTGGCGCTGTTACTGTCGTGTCTTGGATAAAAGTTGCATCTGTGATAGAATCCATGCTTCCTGCAGTTGCAGCCGTCGCTGAAATACCTCCTATAACCAAACTGCTTGCAACGATTGCGCTTAAGTACCAGATTTTGTTTTTCATCCTTTTTCCTACTTTCTTCTTTTTATTTAATTAACTAGGTGTTTGGCCTAATTTAATTACGTGGGTGTGTCGGTTAATGTCCATACTAATTCACCAGTGTAATGTTGATTAATTTTAATGTCTGGACTGGGTGCTAGTTTTAGACGGATTCCTTCTGAAGCTTGCCATACTAATTCGTAGACTTGATTGTTTTCGACTTTATGTGCAAAAATAGGTTGGTTTTCTGAGTTTAGTAAGGTATCCGCACCATTTTGGCTGTAGATGATGCTTTGGTGAAGTTGTTGATTGTTAGCGTTGGTTAATGGTGTTTGTTCACGGATAAATAGTTGCCATATTGTTTTTTTGACACGACCATCACGGACTTTGATTGTACCAACTGTGTTTGTGCGATTATATGTTTGTGGTTTGCTAGGAACAGGGATGTTTGTGAATGCGATTGTATTGGGAACTTCGACGAGTTTTAGCGTACCGTCTGTAACTAATATGGACATGCTATTTGTTTGCTCTAGAATTGGAACAGTGTTATCAGTCTCGCCATTTAGCCATACTTTGCTAATTAGGGATGCTGGATAGCCTTCTCGGATGACTTTCGCGCTGAATTGGATACGGATTTTGTCTCCTTGCGATATTAATGGATTGTTCGTTATTTGGCTAAAAAGGGATTTTAAAGATGGACTTGTGCTATCATCTATCGTTGTTGGAGCTGTAAGTTGCGTCTCTGTGGTGGTACTTATTTTGGCGAGCGTGATATCTTTTAAATCGATAAGTCCGACTGGAATATTGATTTTTATGTTTTGCTTGTTCCAGACCGCATTACTATTTTGTAGTGTTGTTGTAATCGTATACCTAATTTCTTGGTCAGATGCAGTATCCGTTGCAATTTCCCAAACGTCGGCAGCGTTTTTGCGTTCAAATTGTTGGGTAATTGCAAGCATTGGCATGTTATAGATAACGGATACCATAGTAGCTGTGCTGGATATGAGCCGTTCGCCTGTTCGTGTGCTATAGCCGTCTATCGTAACACTGATTTGGTCACCTAATCGTAAATCAGGAATACCTGTTAACGCAAAAGTCCCATTAGCTTGAAGTGGCGTGTCGTAACTAGTTTGATTGATTGTGATATGCGCTTTATATACGCCAGGATTTGATTCAGATGCTGTTCCTGTAATTTGTGTCTCGCCTACTTTCGGAGAGGTAAGAGTAGCGGGTTGGACAGGCCATTTAGCAGTGATTAATGGACTTGGCTGTGATTCATAAGTGTCCGTATTTATTTTAGACGTTGCTTTTAAAATGGCTGTTGCTGTATCGCCATACTCATATGGTGTTGCCAATGTTGTCGTAAAACTTCCGTTGATGGCAACTGGCAAATTGGTTATTGTTGTTGTGACTCCTGCTCTTGTTTTGTATATGATATCAGCGGTGTATGTATAATTAGTGTCTAAGACTTGATTGGCTGTACCACTGATGACTGTGCCAAGATGTTGCATTGTGTCATTTAATTTTGGTGGGGTGATTCCTAAAACTGGATAATTGCCAATGCCAAATGTCGCGCTTGGGATCGTTGTCATTTTCGTATTTCCAGTTGATATCGTGATGCCCTCTGTTGCAGCTACGAGTGTTCCTTTTGCAGTGTAGTTCACGCCGTTGTAAGCTGGTGGAACTGTTATGCTATTTTTATAAAGAACACCGGCATCTATAATCATGTCTACTTTCCAGATATTCGTGATAGTTAGAAGAGTCGTGCTCCTTGGATACGTGAAAACAACTGCATGTGTGGCTTCATTATATGTTTTTATGACATTACTGCTTACTGATTGTATATCAAAACTTTGATTGGCCAGCGTGTTAAGTGGATAGGTAATCGTCCCTGTTAAACTTTTCAAAAAAGAAGCTTGTTTTGTTGGATTACCGACTAACTGGTCACCGATTTCGCTTGGAATTTGAACAATAGCAAGTGGAACTTCGTTTAGCGTCAGTGACAGCAATGGTGAGTACTGATAAACGAGTCGCATTGTTCCTTGCCCGTAAGTGCCTGCTGTATATGTTCCATTTAGAGAAGATGCTCCTATTTCAATCGCGACTGCCGCCTTTGGAGCAACTACTTCCCGCTCTCCCCAAACCGATTCTCCTGAAAGAATCACTACAAAAATAAAAAGAATAAATACGGTGGAAAACCAAAAACGATTATGCATTTTTTTCATTTTGTCACTCCCAGTTTTTTATTAAGATAATCAACCCACATGCGGCACAAATTGTTATACTACCAGAATTTCAACATAATCCTTCAAAAAACTATGTAACCAGCTGCCATCATGAAGTTCTAACGTTTCCCTTTCTCATAATAAATGAACAAAAAATTAAAATGAAGCATTCAAAAGAACCTATACCCCTGGAAAATATTTTAAAACACAAATCACATGGTTAGGCTAAAAGAATCTCTAAAGTGAAATTTTCTGATGATTACTTTTACGACAGCAGCAACAATCATAACCACAGCGAGCATTTTTCTAAATAATCCAACATGTTGAACAGACAAAAACAAGCACCCCAATCAATCTGGAGTGCTTGTTGTTTATCCTTTTCTATCTCCTCACCAACCACCACGCAAATACTGCTCAGGCGGCGTCACTTCCCCGCGAACATCTTTCGCCGCTGTTCTCGCCCAATACGGGTCACGCAACAGCTCACGTCCTAGGAAAATCAAATCCGCGCGATCATTTTGCAAAATTTCTTCTGCTTGAACGCCCGTCGTAATCAGGCCTACTGCGCCTGTCGCGATTCCTGCTCCTGTGCGGATTTTCTCAGCGAATGGTACTTGATAGCCTGGATATACTTTTGGGACAGTGTTTACTAGCGCGCCACTGCTGACATCTAGTAAATCGGCGCCGTCTGCTTTCATCCATTTGGCAAACGGGATATAATCGTCTACTGTCAAACCGCCGTGTGCGTAATCGGTCGCTGAAATACGAACGAAAAGTGGACCATCCCAAACTTCGCGAACGGCTTTAATGACATCACCTAATACGCGGTAACGGTTCCCTGCTGGGCCGCCATATTGGTCTTCTCGTAAATTCGAAATCGGTGATAGGAATTCATGTAATAAATAGCCGTGCGCCGCATGAATTTCAATCACATCAAATCCGGCTTCTTTCGCGCGGAATGCTGCTTTTTTGAAATCGGCTACGACTTCTTCTATTTCTGCTGCAGTTAATTCGTGCGGCTTTTTGCTTTCATCGTCAAATGCGACGGGGCTTGGTGCTACTGGATCTACGTCTAAAACGGCTTTTCGACCTGCATGTGCTAACTGGATTCCGACTGCGCCTTTGTGGTAATGTACGCCGTCAACGATTCGCTTCAAAGCTGGAATTTGGGCATCATCCCATAAACCTAAATCAGCATGCGAAATCCGTCCAACTGCTTGTACTGCTGTTGCTTCCAACATGATAAGACCAACCTGGCCTGCTGCGCGTGACACATAATGGGCAAAATGGAAATCGTTTGCTATCCCATCATCTGTTTCCACAGAATACATACACATTGGTGACATCGCAATTCGGTTTTTCAGAGTAAGGCCTTTTGTTTTATACGTAGAAAACAATTTTGACATGGTTTGATCGCATCCTTTTCTTTTTATATTATTATTTGGAAGGGATTCTAAGCCCTAGTTGTGATGGGGATTCGCCGCTTCTTAGTTGGTCCGCGATTTGGTCCAACTTCCGTAAACGGTGATTAATTCCGGACTTGCTGATAGGGCCACTTGTTAGCATATCGCCAAGTTCCTGTAGCGTCATATCTTCATACGTTACGCGCAATTCCGCGATCTCACGCAGTTTCTCTGGAAGCGCCTCTAAGCCTACCGCTGCCGCGATGAACTTAATATTATCGATTTGACGAACCGCCGCATTAATCGTTTTATTCAAGTTCGCTGTCTCACAATTCACGAGCCGGTTCACGGAATTCCGCATGTCACGCATGATCCGCACATCTTCAAAATGAAGCAGCGCACCGGTAGCTCCGATAATGTTCAGGAATTCGGTGATTTTTTCCGCTTCCTTTAAATACGTAATGTAGCCGTTTCGACGTTCGAGCGTTCGAGCGTTCAACTTAAAACTATTCATCAAATGACAAATGGCTTCATTGTGCTCATCGTACACCGAGTTTATCTCCAAATGATAGGAAGAAGTCTCCGGATTATTCACCGATCCGCTCGCTAGAAATGCTCCGCGAAGATAGGCCCGACGCGCATTCTTCGTCTTAATTAACGCCGGATCGATCGCATTTTGAAAAACACCATCATTTAAAATTGCTAAATCTGCTAGAATCTCTTTCGTCTTAGCCTTCAGACGCACAATATAGACGTTATTTTTTTTCAATTTCATTTTTTTACGCACTAATAATTCGATGGGCACTTGATACAATTCCTTCAAAAGCCGGTACATTCGGCGGGCAATCGCAGCGTTCTCCGTCTGCACGTCTACCACCATCATTTGATTCGAAAAAGATACGGCGCCGTTCATTCGTATAAACGCGGACAGCTCTACTTTTGCATCCGTGGTTGAAATATCTAAATTGGTTAATTCTTTCTTTGTTTCCGAGGCAAAGGACATAGACCCTCATTCCTTTTCTTTCAAATTCATTAGAATCTGTAATAGTGTATTCGTCACTTTATCCGCGGCATGTCGCACTAAACCGCCTTCTGTGGAAAGCAAATCGCCGGCAATGACATTAATATTTAGCTCGTGATCCTTCTCAAAATTCTGCTCGACTTGCATGACATCATCTGGAAACATCAGATGTCGCGGCACTTCCGCCGTGTTGATCATCATCGCATCAATAATCGGGCGACCAACATGATTCAAAATAACTTGTGCATGATCTGCGTCCGTAAAGAAATCCGTCTCGCCAACCTGCGTCAAAATATTGCAGATATACACCTTATACGCCTTACTTTCAAAAATCGCATCCTGCAAATCCTGCACCAGCAAACTAGGTAGAATACTCGTGTACAAACTTCCTGGGCCAAGCACAATCAAATCCGCATCATGAATCGCCTCAATCGCGGCTGGCAAAGCCTTCACATCGGCCGGCGTGATAAATACGCGATCAATCGGCTGACCCTGCATTGGAATCACCGACTCACCCTGCACGAGCGTTCCATCTTCCATAACCGCATTCAAAATCAGCGGTCGATCCGTTGCTGGAATCACTTTTCCGCGAATCCGCATGGCCTTACTGAGCACTTCAATCGCTTCGACATAACTATCGTTCAACTGCGACAGCGCCGTCAAAATCAAGTTACCAATCACATGACCAGAAAGATCTCCTTCCACCTTAAAGCGATACTGCATCAAGGCTTCCATCCGCGGATCCGTATTCGACAGCGCCACCATCACATTCCTAATATCACCCGGTGGCAATACATCCATTTGCTCGCGAATTTTGCCAGAACTCCCGCCATCATCAGCAACCGTAACAATTGCAGTCAAATCAATCGGTTGTTTTTTCAAGCCTCGGAGGATGACTGGTAGGCCTGTCCCGCCACCAATCACGACCACTTTCGGCTTTTCCGTCGCAGCCATCTTATTTTCCCTTTCTGCGTTTCATATCTCGATGTGAAATTTGCGTTTCATATTTTGTTTTCAAGTTGTTACCGACGTACTCCGAAAGCGCCACAGAACGGTGCTGCCCGCCAGTACAGCCAATGGCAACGACAAGCTGCGTCTTCCCCTCGCGCTTATAAAACGGTAACGTGAACAGCAACATATCCATCACTTTATTGAGGAACGTCTCCGTCTCTGGCCACTTCATCACGTAATTATAAACATCCTTATCAAGCCCAGTTAACGGACGCATTTTGTCGATGTAGTGCGGGTTAGGCAAGAATCGCACATCAAATACCAAATCCGCATCAATGGGCAAACCATATTTAAACCCAAACGACATCACCTGCACGTTGAAAACTTCGCGATCACTCGTCTGAAACTCATTGTTCATCCGTTCCCGAAGCTCGCGCGGCGCCAAAGTCGACGTATTAATCACAAGTTGAGAACGCCCCTTCAAATCTTCTAATAACTCACGTTCCTGTCTGATCCCCTCAAGCACCGAACCATTCGGCTCCAATGGGTGATGACGCCGTGTTTCCTTATAACGCGACACCAAAACTTGATCATCCGCATCCAAAAACATCATTTTCGTCGTAATAAACGAGGTATTATCTAGCTCATCAAGCGCCGTCTGGATAGAATCAAAAAACTCGCGACCCCGCAAATCCATCACGAGCGCGATCTTGTTCATTTTCCCAGATTCTTTCATCAATTCCCAGAATTTAGGTAATAAACTCGGTGGCAAATTATCCACACAGAAGTAACCTAAATCCTCTAAAGATTGCATTGCAACAGTCTTTCCTGCACCACTCATACCCGTTATAATTACCAATTGCAAATGATTTGTCGCCATCTCAAAACCCAACCTTTCTATTAAAAAGAAGCGCTAAAAACAAGCTCCTTACACGAACAATTTCTACTACTACATTCTATCACAATCTGAACCGAAAACCTAAGAAAAGAAATCAGCCGGGCGTCTCATTCTCAAAAAGCAAAAAATACCTCAATGCTTCATTTTGCACCAAGGTATTCTTACATCTATAAATTTTGCGCTTTCTCCGCATCTTCCCGTCGTTGTTTTGCCGCGGCGTTCACTTGTTCATCCGCATGGTAACTCGATCGCACCATTGGACCTGATTCACAATGAATAAAGCCTTTCTTCCGGGCGATCCGTTTTAACTCACGGAACTCACGCGGGTCGTAATAGCGCTCCACAGGGTAATGTTTTTTCGACGGCTGCAAATACTGCCCAATCGTCAAAATTTCTACGCCATGTGCTAGCAAATCATCCATCGTTTCTAGCAACTCCTCACGAGTCTCACCAAGCCCCACCATAATGCTCGATTTCGTCGGCAATTCCGGTTCCATATCGCGAACGCGTTGCAACAACTCAAGTGAACGATCATACGTCGCCCGGTGACGCACACTTGGCGTCAACCGTCTCACAGTCTCAATATTATGATTAAAGATATCTGGTTTCGCATCCAATAACGTCTTCAAACTCTCGTAATCGCCCTTCATATCCGATGGCAAAACCTCCACCGTCGTCTGTGGCATCCGATACCGAATCGCATTCACCGTATTCGCAAAAACTTGCGAACCTCCATCCGCCAAATCATCACGTGCCACAGCTGTAATCACGACATGGCGCAACCCCATCGCCGCAACCGAATCAGCGACACGCTTTGGTTCGCCTAAATCTAAATGCGTCGGCGCCCCCGTCGTCACCGCACAAAACCGACAAGCTCGCGTACAAATATCACCGAGAATCATAAACGTCGCCGTTTTCCGATCACCAAAACACTCCTGAATATTAGGACACTTCGCTTCCTCGCATACTGTATGTAGCCGATTTTCCCGTAAATTATTTTTGACTGCTTTGAAGCTCTCACTATTACTAATCTTAATTTTTAGCCAATCTGGTTTTCTTACATGTTCTCTTTTTTTATCCAACTTGTTAGTGCCCCTTTCAACGCGAAAATAAATATTCCTCTTGTCTAAATTTACTCTCAGCAAGCGCGTGGACCTCAGCCCATTCAGCGTCCGATAACTCGTATGCCACAAACGACACATCAAAAACTTCCGCAAACCCATCACGGAATGCCTTCTTCATCTCATCCAGCGGTATTTCTCTTTCAATCAAATCAAAAATTCCCGATGCCTTTCCACCAAAAGCCCGCAATGTCCGCTCTTTCACCCGCTCATTGTCAAAAATAAACAGATCGAATAATTCCGTAGCATTCATGTGTAGCGGAATCGAGCCGTGCTGCAATAAAACACCTTGATGTCTCGCCTGCGCGCTGCCAATAATTTTGCGGTTCTTGATCGTGATCTCATACCAAGATGGCTCCTCAAAGCAAATCGCTGTTCCGCTTCCCGCTTGTTTTGCCTCCGGAATCGCAAAATCTGCCTCAATTCCCAGTTTAGCAAGGCCAGCTAACAACGCTTCCGAAATCAATTTATGTGCTTCTTTTATCGTTTGCGGAACCGCCTCGTTCTCCTCAGAAATCACAAAACTGTAGGTCAGCTCATCATCATGTAGCACCGCCTGGCCTCCCGTTGGCCGACGAACTAACTCAAATCCGTGCTGTTGCACCGCATCACGATCAATCTTCCCCTTCGTCCGTTGAAAATATCCAACCGAAAGCCCAGCAGGAGTCCAGCCATAAAATCGCAAAACCGGCGGAATTTTCCCTTCTCGATGCCAATCCGTCAACTTCTCATCCATCGCCATATTTATCGCTGGTTCAAGTTTACCCTGATCCAAAAGTAACCACTGATCCGCCATCTTCTTATCCCCTTAAAAATGCATACTGTTTGATTTTTGCCTCTTATTCATTATACTAAGGAAGAATGCGCTATCTTTCAAATGACTATTCGCATATTTTGTCTAAAAGGGGGCATCTCATTTGTCTAACGAACTCGGAAAAAGTATCAAACGTTTGCGCACTAGCCAAGAATTCACACAAAAACAGCTCGCTGAAGGCATCTGTTCGCAAAGCATGCTCAGCCGCGTCGAACAAGGGCTCGAAATTCCCAGCGTTCTCATCATCCACAACATCTGCCAAAAACTCGGCATTACCGTAGATTCATTGCTATCCTTATCCCAACTCGACTCACCACTTATCCAACTAAAAAAAGAACTCCACCAACTCTATGTAGAACACGATTACGAAATTTTATACACCCACCTTCATAAAAAAACGCTCGCCATGTTCGAAATCAACTCTCAAGAAAGCCATTATTATTTCTATCTTGGCGTCTGCGAATTGAAGTATAAAAACAATAACCAGAACGGTATCACGGCATTGGAATACGCCTTTTCGCTTTCCAAATCACATTCCGATCAGGCCCTAATCAGTAGCTACTTAGCAGCAACCTACTACGCCACTTCCAATGAAATAGCCGCACTAAAACATTTGAATCATTGCTTACTTTTCCTTAACAAACAAGATTTTTCAAGCGAATTTCTACCCGCCATTTATTTTCATGTGGCGCTTTGTTACGGTTTTGTAGCAGATAATCTGACTGCTATCGAATACATCCATCTTGGGATCGACTGCTGCAAACGACAAACGAGCAATTTCTATCTTACCTATCTGTTTTTCGAACTGGGCGTATTATTTATTCGAACGAATCGAAAACAAACAGGAATACGGAAAATAAAGTTTAGCTTAGAACTTTCCGCCTACCTCGACGAACAATTTATCACCGCTGAACTTTCTAAAAGACGGAAAGAAGATATAGAATATGCGAATAATCATATAAACTAACTAAAACAAAGCCGAACCCATCAAAAATCGATGAATTCGGCTTATATGTATTGCTTACATTCTCGCTTCAATGGGCACGCTAGGCATTTCGGTGTCTTCTGACAGTATTGCTTGCAGTGCTCGACAATAAGCGCATGAAATTCTTGTAAAATCAAGAGATCATCTGGTAATCCTGTTTCTAACATCTGTTGGAAGGCTTCATATTTTTTCGGCACCTCATAACCAATTCTCGTGAAAAGACGTCTCGCATAAGCATCGATGACCATCACAGGTTTTCTAAAAGCGTAAGCAAGCATACAGTCTGCCGTTTCTGGGCCAATTCCTTTAATATTTAGCAACTCTGCCCGCAATTTGGCCAAAGGTTGCTGCCGAATCGCATGAATATCATCTTCCCATTCCCCCTGCCACGCCACGAAAGCCTTTATTTTAAGCGCCTTCTGATTATAGTAACCACTAGGCCTGATTTTAAGCGCCAATTCCTCTGTCGGCATCGCTCGAATTGCTTCCGGATTCAGCTCCGCTTCCAGACCTGCCAATGCTTTTTCAACATTACTCCAATTCGTATTTTGCACCAAGATGGCCCCGATTAACATTTCAAAGTCACTTTCCGCGGGCCACCAAAACTGCTCCCCGTGCGCTGCCAATAGTTTCTGAAAAACCGTTTCCACTGCTATCATCAAACTCTCCTCACATAAAAAGGCTTGGAAATGAACTCCCAAGCCCCACACTGCTATTTTTCAACGATTTTCATGAGACCGTCACGAACGCGTGCTAATTTTTCACTGCCCGCTACTTCCGTGTTTCCTTTAATGCTGAAATAGAATTTGATTTTCGGCTCCGTGCCTGATGGCCGTAAGCAGAACCATGAGCCATCATCCAAGAAACACTTGATAACATTCGATTTCGACATCTCGATTGGCTCTGTTTTGCCATCCGCTAAGAAACGACGCTCGCTCAATTGATAGTCTTCCACCTTCACGATTTTTTCGCCGCCCATACTATCTGGAAGCTCTGCACGGAACGTTTTCATGATGTTTTCAATCTGCTCAGAGCCATCTTTCCCGCTCATTGTTAAGGAAACAAGATCTTCTTTGAAATAACCAAATTGCTCATAAATTTCCTCTAAATCCTCGGCCAATGTTTTGCCAGCTTGCTTACTATCAAGCGTCACTTCACAAATCGCAAGCAGCGCCTGAATAGCGTCCTTATCGCGCGTAAACGGCTTCACCATGAAACCATTACTCTCTTCGTAACCAAACTCAAACGTATGCGAGCCTGTTGTCTCAAAGCTATGAATCTGTTCTGCAATAAACTTGAAACCAGTCAAAACATCGATCATCTCGACATCAAAATGATTCGCAATCAGCGTTCCTAAATCGGATGTTACGATGGATTTCAGCACCGCAGCATTTTTTGGAAGCTCGTTTTGCGCTTGTTTTTGTTTCAATAGATAATGCAAAATGAGGGCACCAATTTGATTACCACTTAGCACATCATATTTTCCCGATTTGTTTCGTATAACAACGCCAAGACGATCGGCATCTGGATCTGTTCCAACAAGCAAGTCAGCGTCGTACTTCTCCCCATAACCAATCGCGACTTCAAACGCTTCCCGATTTTCTGGATTCGGTGATTTCACCGTCGTAAAATTCGGATCAGGCTGAAATTGTTCTTCCACTTGAATCACATTCGTGAATCCAACGCTCTGAAGTGCCTTCAAACCGAGCATTCCACCAGTTCCATGTAGCGGCGTAAATACGATTTTCAAGTCTTTTCCTTGTTTTTCAACCAGTTCATTATTTACAATCACGGTCTTCACTTTTTCTAAGTATGGCGTGTCCACTTTCTCGCTGATGACTTCCAACAAGCCGTTTGCAAGAAGCGCATCCTTTTCTGCCACTTTCACCGCAAAAATATCAGCTATCTCATCAATATAACGCGTCACCGCATCCGCTCCATGAGGCGGCATTTGTCCACCGTCTTCCCCGTAAACCTTGTAACCATTGTACTCCGCCGGGTTATGGCTCGCCGTAATGACAATACCGCTAAACGTATTTAGGTAGCGCACCGCAAAAGATAATTCTGGCGTCGGACGCAGCGTCTCAAACACATAACTCTTAATCCCATGATATCCAAGCACACGCGCCGATTCATACGCAAATTCCGTCGACATATGACGGCAATCATACGCGATCACAACACCACGTTTCTTCGCTTCTTCGCCATTCTCCGCAACATAACGCGCCAAGCCCTCCGACGCCTTACGAATCGTATAAATATTCATCCGGTTTGTTCCAGCACCTAACACACCGCGCATTCCAGCCGTTCCAAACGCCATATTCGTATAGAAGCTATCCTCGAGAACCTTCTCATCTTTTTCCGCATGTAGTTTCTCTTTTAAACTCGTTTCCAATGCATCATTTGCCAACCATTTCTCGTATTCTTCTTTCCATTTCATAACCTTACCCCTCTCACAAACTGCTTTCCCGAATCACCAAATCCGTGGATAGCGTCACTTTTTTTGTAATGGATCGCCCAGCCAACAACCTCTCTTGCAAAAGTTCCACGCCAGTCTGTCCCATTAATTCTGTATAAACTTTCACCGTACTAAGCGGTGGAAAAACATATTTTGAAACGCTGACATCGTTCAAACCAATAATGTTCACGCGTGCAGGTACCGCAATGCCTTTTTCTTGAAGTGCCCGCAAACAACCGATCGCAATCGAATCATTCGCCGCAAAAAAAGCCGTCGGTAACTCATCTCCCAGTTCGGTAATTGCCTTCACCATTAAATCATACCCTGTTTTGACAGAAAACCTACCTGAAAAACAGTATTTCTTTTCATAGAGCCCTTTTCGTTTCATGTAGTCCCGAAAAGCAAGCCATCTTGTATCAATAATATTCGCCGAATCATCGCTAAACTGCTCTTCTCCTGCAATAAACCCGATATTTCGATGCCCTTTTTCGATGAAATGATCGAGTACCGAGACTGTCGCCTGCTGAAAATCAACAATCACCGAATCGTATTTCTGCACCGACTGATCAAAATCAACAAAACAAATATTGGTATTCCAGTTCGTTAACTCCGCAATCTGTGCCTGACTGAACTTACCAATCGCGATAATGCCCTCCACATTGCCAAGCGTCTGATCTGGAATATCTTGAAAAACTCGCAACACCTGATAGCCCTCTTCCTCGGCTTTACGCTCCGCACCAACACGAATCGATAAATAATATAGATCATCCAATTCTTCTTTTTCCGAGTACCAATGCACAATGGCAATTTTTGCATTTTTCTTCTGCTGTTTGCGTTTATGTTTCGTATATTCCAACCTTTCCGCTGCCTCAAAAATACGTTTTTTCGTATCATCGCCGACGGAAAGTGTCTCATCATAATTCAATACCCGTGAAACTGTAGCGATTGAAACCCCCGCCTGTTTTGCGATATCTTTAATGGTAGCCATCATTCACACGCTCCTCTTGTCCGCATTCCGTGAAGCATCACCTCTATTTTATCAGGTATCATGCATCCCGTCTATTTTAACAAATAAAACAACACCACTCATAACCTAAATAAATCGGCAACAAGCGCTCGCATTCAGGGGACTTGGTAGGCTTCCGTCACCCATGTACAGTCCGTACACTCCGTTTCCGGCTACCACCAAATCCCCTGAGTACAAACGCTTTCGCTCGATTTGCGTCTAGCATAAGTCTTCGTCCAACCCAGATAATGGGTGTTGCGATTTCTGCTTTATTTATATTTCCCTAAATATTACTTATATCGTTGTAAATGTAAAAACCGTCTCCGATTGGAAAAGTTCCTCTTTCGGAAGTACCACCGAGCCGAAACCATCGTGATTCATCGCGTCTGGCAAACCTTGTGTTTCCATTGTAACTCCCGCATATTTAGGCACGCTAACACCATCCAGAGCAAATTTTCCAGACAACTGGTTTCCCGAATAAACAACTACAGAATCACAATCCGTCCGCATTTCCACGACACGCCCGCTTTCAGGATCAACCAAACGTGCATCTGGCTTGTTCTCCTTATGTTGCAACACAAATGCGTGATCATAGCCATTTTTTATGATGACGTTTTGCGGATGTTCACTCATCGCACCGTCGCGAATCGCCCGTGGAGCCCGCAGATCAAACGCTGTCCCCGCAACATCCATTAACTCGCCCGTTGGAATCGAATCATGACGTAGCGCCACAAACTTATCACTATTAATTTGCAACGTATGATCTAGCACAGTCTTGCTCACATCGCCCGCCAAATTGAAATAAATATGGTTCGTCGGATTAAACACTGTCGTAGCATCCGATTTCGCCTCATATTTTATTTTCCACTCATTATCATTATTTAGCGTATACGTCACACGCACATCCAAATTCCCAGGAAAGCCATTGTCCCCGTCAGGACTCGTATGCGAAAATATCACACCAACCTCATTCGCCGTTTCCAAAGGAGCTGCATCCCAAATCACCTTACTAAAATTATTCGATCCGCCGTGCAACTGGTTCTCCCCTTCATTTTTTGTGAGCTGATACGTTTTACCATCCAATTCGAACCGCGCATCTGCAATCCGCCCAGCAATCCGCCCAACCAGCGCTCCAAAATAAGGGGAATGCGCCAAATATTCATCTAGCGTCGCAAAGCCGAGCGATACATTCGCAAAACTACCATCCACACCGGGCGCCCACGTTTCCGTCACAATCCCGCCGTAGTCAAGCGCGCAAACTCGCACACCATTATCATTCTCCATGCAAAACTCCGTCACATCTTGCCCATCTAATACACCAAATTTCCGTTCACTAACTTTCATTCCTGATCCCCCGTCCCTATTACTAATTCCATAAATTTTCTAAATGCGCGTATCCCTTCCGCCGTGTCCTTAAAGACGCCAGCATCCGTCAACACCTGCTCAAATACTTTCCCGACTTCCTGTTGCAAGAAAGGCATAACCGTCTCCTCTTGGAAACCACCTTTTCGTTTCAACCGATCCGCCCATTCCGAATGATAATCCGCCATCGCATGTGGCTGATCCAACAAATACCGAGCAACCTCTTCCAACTCTGATTTTAAACGCGGCGGTAACACCGCAAGCCCCATCACCTCAATCAGACCAATATTTTCCTTCTTGATATGATGCAACGCTTGATGCGGATGGAAAAGCCCATCAGGATGCTCCGCCGTCCGCCGATTATTCCGCAAAACAAGCGACAACTCAAACAACTGCTCTCCCGCCACCTCACGACAACTCGCAATCGGCGTAATCGTATTATGCTGCTCCTCTCCACTATACGCCAAAATTCCGACCTCGTCATCCGAATAATCCTTCCATTTTTGCAAAATAACATCCGCGGCCGACACGATATCCACCTCACTCACTGACTGCAACCGAATTACCGACATTGGCCATTTCACAATCCCCACCGACACGCTTGGAAATTCAGCCCATTGATAAGCAGGAAACTCCTTATGTACAGGCGCTTTCGCCATCGCAAACATGTGCGCACCACCCTGATAATGATCATGCGACAAAATGGAGCCACCAACAATCGGCAAGTCCGCATTAGAACCTACAAAATAGTTTGGAAATTGCGCCGTAATTTTGACCAAACGAGTGAATGTACCCCGATCAATCACCATCGGCCGATGCTCCGCCGACAGGAAAATACAATGCTCCTCATAGTAAGCATACGGTGAATATTGCAATCCCCATTCCTCATCCCCGACACGCATCCGCACAATTCGGTGATTCGTACGCGCTGGAAAATCAGTCCGCCCTGCATAGCCTTCATTCTCCAGACACAGCGCGCAAAGTGGATAACTAACCGCCTCAGCCGCCTTCTCCATCGCAATCTGCTTCGGATCCTTCTCCGGCCTTGACAAATTAATCGTCATTTCGAGCTCTCCATAATCCGTATCCACCAAATACTCAATATTCTTCGCAATGCTACGCGTCTTAATGTAATCGCTCGCTTTACTAACCTTATAAAAATAATCCGTCGCCTGACTTGGAGATTGTTCGTATAATTCCCAAAATTCCGTATTCAAATCAGAGGGACATGGCACAAAAAGATCCATGACCTTACTCTGCCAAATTTCGCGTGCAGAAATAGCATCACCAATCACACCGGATTCTACTGCCAAATCTGTTAGTTGATCCAGCAACGCTAAGCGATCTGCGGCGACATCTCCTGCCACCGCACGCTTTTCTGACCAGCCTAATAAATCGAGCAACCGATTCGTTACATAAATCCTGTCTAATTCTGCCACTTCGCCATTTTTCACTGCGATATCAATAAACTGGTCTACTATCATTATTTCGCACCTCACGTGGTTTTAGTTGGTATAACCGTTCGGATTTTTAGAGTGCCAATTCCAAGCATCCTCGATAATCTTATTCACGTCTGTAAACCGTGGTTTCCATTTCAAAACTTCTTGTACCTTATCACTAGAAGCAACTAGCGTACCAGGATCACCCGCGCGTCTTGGCACAATTTTTGCCGGAATCTCTTTACCCGTGACCTTCCTAGCCACTTCCAACATTTCTTTCACAGAGAATCCTTGACTACTACCCAAGTTAAAAATATTGCTCGCACCACCATCGCGCAAATACTCCAGCGCCAAAATATGCGCATCGATCAAATCCACCACATGGACATAATCGCGGACACACGTACCGTCTTCCGTCTGATAATCATCACCAAAAATCGACAACTCCGAGCGTTGTCCCAATGCCGTTTGCAAAATAATCGGTACAAGATGCGACTCAGGCTTATGATCCTCTCCAATCGTTCCATCAAACTTCGCACCCGCCACATTGAAGTATCGTAAAGCTACAAAACGTGTGTCATACGCCTTATCACACCATTTCAACATTTTTTCCATCATCAGTTTCGTTTCACCGTATGGACTTTCTGGATTCGTCGGTGTATCCTCTGTAATTGGAATTACTTTCGACTCACCATAAGTTGCTGCCGATGAAGAAAAGACAATATTTTTCACGCCAAACTCTTCCATCACTTCGAGCGTTACCTGCGTACCGTACACATTATTATTAAAGTATTCCAGTGGCATCTCGACCGATTCACCAACCAATGAACTCGCGGCAAAATGGATGACACCTTCAATTGTTTCCTTTTGAAAAATATCTTGCATAAACGCCTTGTCGCGAATATCACCTTTATAAAATACCGCATCTTTATGAAGCGATTCCGCATGACCTGTTCGTAAATTATCGACAACGATTACCTTATATCCTTTTTCCACCAACTGATCCACGGCATGTGACCCTACATATCCTGCGCCACCTAATACTAAAATACTCATTTTCTATTCCTCCTTGATGGTTTTCGCTCCATCACTAATATTGGCAATATAAAACGCTGCTGGATAGCCTATTTTTTGCGCATATGCATTCCCTACATGTTCGATAAATGTATCAACACATGCAGTTTCCACGATCGCAATCGCACAACCACCGAAACCGGCACCTGTCATCCGCGCGCCTAAAATACCTGATTGTTCCCAAGCTTTTTCTACTAACATATCTAATTCTACCCCAGTTACATGATAATCGTCACGTAAAGACATGTGAGATTGATTAATTAATTTCCCAAATGTCATTAAATCGCCTTCTTTAAGCGCTTTTGTAGCCAATATTGTTCGTTCATTCTCGCTTACCGCATGCCGTGCCCGCTTCACTAACGTATTATTCGAAATTAAATGCCGATACTCATTAAAAGTGACCATATCTAACTCTCCAAGCGATTTCACATCTAATTCTACTTGCAATTCGACCAAAGCCTGCTCACACTCACTGCGCCGTTCATTGTATTTCGAATCAGCCAGTTCTCGCCGCTTATTTGTATTCATAATCACAATTGTATATCCATCCAACTTCACTGGCACCAGCTCGTACTCAAGCGTATTGCAATCCAACAAAATCGCCATATCCTTTTGACCCATGCCAATCGCAAATTGATCCATAATCCCTGAATTAACCCCAATAAACGCATTTTCCACTTGCTTCCCCGTCAAAATCAGTTCCAAATCCGCCAATTTCAAATCAAATAAATCCGCCAAAACAACCCCAGTCAATAGCTCAATCGAAGCCGAAGATGAGAGCCCAGCCCCATTCGGAATATTACCCCAATACAGAATATCCATTCCTTGATCCATTGTATGACCCGCTTCCTTCAGAAACTTGAGCATACCTTTCGGGTAATTCGTCCAGTTATCCGCCTTACGATATTCCAGATCCGCTAAATCAAACGAAATAATTCCTAAATCCTCAAAATTAAGTGATAGAAGCCTAACTTGCGTATCTTCCCGTTTCGCCGCCACCGCATATGTTCCAAGCGTAATCGCACACGGAAACACATGCCCGCCATTATAATCTGTGTGCTCCCCAATTAAATTTATCCGACCAGGCGCAAAATACAACGCACCATCGGTCCGATCAAAAACGCGTGAAAAATCCGCTTTCATTTTTGAATAATCCATTATCCCAATACCTCCACATTCAAAGTAGAATCACTTATCCTCATTATAATTTATTTAGTAAAATTTATCAACTAATTTTACTAAATGATTTTAGTAACCTCTCCACATATACGCACAAAAAAACAGCCCATGCCATCCAAATAATGAATATCATCGACTGTTTCTTATTTTTAAGCTTATACTTGTGGTTTTTCCGTTAACTTCTCTTTTAAGTCTTCTACAAATTTCTGTGCATTTTGTCCTGCTAATCCACCATCACCAGTTGCCGTTACAACTTGGCGCAACGATTTCACACGAACATCTCCTGCCGCAAAAATCCCTGGAATCGATGTCTCCATCTCTTCATTCGTCATCACGTAACCTTCATTATCTAGAATACCAAGCCCCTTAAAAGCACTAGAAAGCGGTACTAGACCAACATAAATGAACGCTCCATCCGCGTTTAACTCAGATGTCGAACCATCGATAGTTGAAACTAGGCGAGCACCAGTTACCTTCATGTCATCGCCAATAATTTCTTCTACCGTACTATTCCAAACAAATTCGATTTTCTCGTTTTTGAAAGCACGATCTTGCAAAATTTGTTGGGCACGCAATTTATCACGACGATGCACAATCGTGACTTTACTTGCATAGCGCGTTAAATAGGCTCCTTCTTCAACAGCTGAATCACCACCACCGACAACGATAAGTTCACGATTCTTAAAGAAAGCTCCATCACATACCGCACAATAAGAAACACCACGACCACTGTACTTATCTTCACCTTCTGCACCTAACTTACGATGCTCCGCTCCCGTTGCAATAATAATCGAACGCGCTTTAAATGTCTTAGAACCTGCCACAACAGTCTTATATTCTTCGCCGTTCTCGACAGATTTAATATCGCCATACGCATATGCTGCTCCAAATTGTTTCGCCCCAGAAAACATTTTCTCAGACAAATCAGGACCCAGAATACTGTCAAAACCAGGATAATTTTCAATATCAGCTGTGTTCACCATTTGACCACCTGGCACACCGCGTTCAATCATTAAAGTATCTAAATCAGCACGGGAAGTATAAAGCGCCGCAGTCATTCCCGCAGGCCCAGCACCGATAATAATAACATCATAAATCTTCTCTTCACTCACTGTTATTCCTCCAATCTAATCCTAGAACTATCGTAAACCCAAAGCAGGAGTTCCGTCCATTTATCTGCTCAAAACCCTTTGATCTCAAGCGAATATTTACGAAGTGTTGCCACTGATAAGCCGAATAACTCCGCGATTGATTTCTGCGTGCCACACTGGAATTGATATAAAATTGCAGCGGCTACCCCGTCCAAATTTTTCGTGCGCAAAACGTATTTGCGATCAATTGAAATCTTCATAAACGAAAAGATAAAGGAGTACATCGGAGCCGTCTCTACTGTTGCTGGGAAACCGACCTCAGCAAAACGGCCTAATATCGCAACTGCCGCATTGCAATTCGCAGCATCCAAACTATCCGGCAAAAATTCAAATTCCGAGAAAATCAAATGCTCGAAAAAATCCCAACCAGTCATATCGAAGTAATCGTTAAACATAATTAACGCTGGTTGCTTGTCAGATATCGTTAGCAAATAGACGCCCAGTAAATGCTCTGAACGATCCTTACTCGCCAACTTCTCCAGTACAGCATCTTCGTCATTTGCTAATAAAAGCGGTGATTCCCACGGGAAAACCAATTCCTCCCCATCGATCTGCTTAAAATGCTGCCAAAAATCCTCGGCTTCCTCTATCCGATTCAGGAAAAATGCTGTTTCCGCACGATAATAATAATAGGCGTACCGATCCATAATCTCTAACTGATTCACCTTCTCAAATAAATGATCCGCATGTGCATAATCACCGGCCATGGCGTAAATCCGCGCTAATTTTTCACGTTGGAAAGATAAGAATGGCTCTACTTTCTCAAGCTCTTTTAAAACGAACGCAGTCTGTTGCCACTCTGCCTGATAATGCGCATACAAATATAGCTCGCACAACGCCATCAAATTGCCAGGGTCACGCGCCAACACATCTTCTAAAATAGAAAGTCCTTCTGAAAAACGCTCTTCCTTAAACCGAATACCAGCAAGCTCAATATACGCCTGCCAAAATGTCGGATTCTTTTCTATTTCAGCAACTAAAAACTGGCTAACTTCGTCCAATTTATCATCAGAAACCAAGTCGTCCACCTTCGCCCGAAACGCAAAAATTGCTTTTTCCATCTCAGACATATCACTCACGCCAAAGCTTGCGAGCGGCGCTTCTTCCATAATGAGCTGAATCAAATCCTTTGCCTCTTCCACATATTCGCCCTCTACTACAAGTGCCAAATACTTATTCGCGTGTTGCAATGCCAGCTTGAAATCTTTCATGTACGCATAATTATTCGCCATAAAATAATAGCAATAATGAATATCCTCCGCTTCATCTAAAACACGACGCAAAATCTGATTCGATTTATCAAATTGGCCTAACTCCGTATAACAAATCGCAAGTTGGCACATGATAACCGGCTCATCTGGCTCAAAAAATGCTGCCCTCTCCAAATAACGCAAAGCTTCTGGCATTTCCTGATTACGAAACGCCTCAATACCTCGCTGAAAATAAAACTCCCCATTCGGCCTGAATGGATAAACTTTGTTGCTTTCTTTTTTACTATTTTTCAAATTTTTTACCTCCGCGCATTCTCCAAGTAAGTTGAGTATACCATAAAATAAACCTCTAAAACGAAAAAGAAGTCACTTTGCGCAAAAGTTCAGCCGCTACAAAGCTACTTCTTCTATCTCATTAATAATCATGGGATTGCCACGAGCAAAGCACTTAGCCGGGACATCCTTGGAAACTACTGTACCCGCTCCAATCACTGCCCCATCACCGATACGAACTCCTGGTAAAATCGTGACGTTCGCGCCAATCATAACCGCGTCCCCGATCACGACTTCTCCAATCCGATATTCTTTGACCAAATACTCATGCGTCAAAATCGTCGTATGAAAGCCTATCACCGAATTCTGTCCAATCGTAATTTTCTCTGGATAAAAAAGATCCACTGTCACTTTATAAGCAATGGACGTATTCGCCCCAATCGACATGCCTAAACCATGTTGATACAGCCAACGCTTCACGCCCATAAAAGGAAAAATACGCCCGAATTCAATAATAAGCGTATTTTTCAATGTCCGTCCAAACGATACGGTTCGATATACTTTCCAAAGAGGATTGATATCCCCTTTCGTTTCAAATCGTTTCGTTCGGCGCATTAATCTTCCCTCACGATATCAAGTAAATCACCCATCGATTCCAAAATATACGTCGGATTGTAGTCTCGTAAATAATCTGCACCACGAATGGCCCAAGAAACGCCGGCACTCTTCACGTTAGCATTATGTGCTGCCTCAATATCATGATAGTTATCCCCAACCATAATCGCTTCATCCGCAGTCGAATTAAGCAATTTTAAAGCCATATTAATCCCTTCAGGATCAGGTTTTGGTGCCGCTACTTGATCCAAACCAATCACAACTTGGAAATACTTGTCCAAACCAGTCGTTTTAAGCCCTTTTAGGATCATATCGTACATTTTGGTAGAAACGATAGCCAATTTATAATCTTCCTCATACAGCGCTCTAATCGCCTCATAGACACCATCGTACTCCAAAATTAGCTCATCATGATATTCTTTATTAAATGCGCGATAATGATCCACCATTTCCTGTGCTTTCTCTGGATCAAGCGATGTAAACGTGTCAATCAACGAAGGCCCAATAAACGAATAAATATCCTCCCGTTCGAATGTCCGCTCCGGAAAATATTCACCTAGCGTGTGCTGAAATGTTTTAATGATCAATTCGTTCGTATTAATCAAGGTTCCATCTAAATCAAACAACAATGTCGTTATCTTCTTAGTCATGTGTACTCCCTCTCTATTTCTTCTTTGCAATGCCATACTTGTCTTCCAAATAATACGGACGATCTTTCTTCACTCGGAAATACGCAATCAACGCAACCGCAACTGCCACGAGCACGATCGAGATAAACTGCGCCATACGAAGCGTATCCGTCAACATCAAACTATCCGTCCGCAACCCTTCGATAAAGTAGCGTCCAATCGAATACCAAATGACATACGACAGAAACAACTCCCCACGCAAAATACGCGTCCGACGCAAAATAAGTAAAATAATAAAGCCAATCACATTCCAAAGCGATTCATATAAAAATGTCGGTTGATAATAAATACCATCAATATACATCTGATTAATAATAAAGTCCGGTAAATGTAGGCTTTCCAAAAATGCACGCGTTGTCGGTCCACCATGCGCCTCTTGGTTCATAAAGTTACCCCAACGCCCAATCGCCTGCGCAATAATTAAACTCGGCGCTACAATATCTGCCAACTGCCAAAATGACACTTTTTTGATTCGTGCAAAAATAACCGCGGTCAGCACCGAGCCTATCAATGCCCCATGAATCGCTATCCCGCCATGCCAGATTTTGATAATCTCGTTCAAATGGTCCTTATAATAGCTCCACTCAAACAATACGTAATAAATTCGCGCACTTATTATCGCAATCGGAATCGCCCAAATAAGCAAATCCACTAACAGCTCTCTATCCACATTACGCTTCTTCGCCTCTTGTAACGCGATTAGAAGCGCCACCACGACAGCCGTCGCAATAATCACACCGTACCAGCGTATTGATATTCCACCTAATTGAATGGCTACTGGATCCAGCGCCGCTAAATTCAACTTCATTATGCCCCTACTTTCTAAAACAGACCAGCTTATCGCCTCAATCTGTCATACTACTATTTTGACCAATAAGGTTATTTAAATCTTGCGTGAAGCGCTCTGCTGCATTGTACCCCATATTTTTCAATCGGAAGTTCATTGCTGCCACCTCAATAATAACTGCTAAATTCCGTCCTGGTCGAACGGGCACAGTAATTTTCGGCACATCAATGTCAAAAATCCGAATCTTCTCTTCATCTAAACCAACTCGGTCATAGTGTTTATCCGGATCCCAGCTCTCAAGATGCACAACAATCGTAATCTTTTTACTAGAACGCACGGCACCCGCACCGAATAAAGTCATGACATTAATAATGCCTAATCCACGGATTTCAAGCAAATGCTCGATGATCGGTGGTGACTGCCCAATAAGCGTCAACTCATCTTCTTGTCTAATCTCGACATTATCATCGGCTACAAGACGGTGTCCTCGCTTCACAAGCTCAAGCGCCGTCTCACTTTTACCAACACCGCTAGATCCCATAATAAGTACACCGAGACCATAAATATCGACCAACACACCATGCATCGAAATAACCGGTGCCAATCTACTTTCCAAATAGTTCGTCACATACACGGATAGTCGCGTCGTTTTCAGCTTCGAGCGCAGTACAGGAATTTTTGCTTCCGTTGCCGCCTGCACAAGCTCTTTCGGCGCTTCCAAATGACGCGATACAACAAACGCCGGCGTGCGATTCGTGCACATTTGGCGGAACCGCTTCAAACACTCATCACTCGACATACCTTCTGAAAACGAAATTTCCGTCATTCCAAAAAGCTGCACCCGATCCTCCGGGTAATACGAAAAAAAACCTGTTAACTCAAGACCTGGGCGCGATAAATCACTTGTTAGAATCGGACGCTCCAATCCCTCTTCACCGCAAATCAATTCCAAATCTAGACGATCCATTAAATCTTTCACCGTTACTGATTTTGTCATGAAAGTACCTCCATTAAGACAACAGGCCCAAAGCTCAACACGTAGCCTTCCCCGCTTATCCTTTTTGTATGAAATCTCTCTCTCATTTTAGCACTTTCTGATTTTTAAGGCTACCTATTTTTATTTAACAAAAAGAAACCTCGATATGTAGCGCCTTCTCGCGAAAGAAGTTGCCGCCATATCAAGGTTGTATATCATCTTGGTTCCTTGCTCCATAATACAGAGTTGATAACCATATTTGCCAATGACATTAGTAAGGCAATTAGTAGCGCCGTTCCAAAACCATCGATTTGAATGTAAGCATCTAGGAAGAACGAGGTCAATTCTAACATCATCGCGTTCACGACAAAGGTGAATAAACCGAGTGTGAAAATGTTGATTGGTAAAGTTAGAATGAGGAGAATCGGTCTCACCAACATATTCAAAATTGCCAATACAAAACTTGCAATAATCGCGCCTGTAAATCCTTCTACATGAAAACTCTCAAAGAATCCAGATAAGGCGACAAATAAAATCGCATTAATTAAAACTCCTGCTATCCAACGCATTTAATTGATTCACTCCCAACTTGAATTAGCGGGCATAAGGATCGCTAAAATGATATAGATGAGTATCCCCGTTCCAAAGCTTATTAATGATAGTAACACATAGGCGATACGTACCCAAGTCGCGTCCCAACCGAAGTATTCAGCGATCCCGCCACATACACCTGCTAACATTTTTTGTGATGATGATTTCGTTAATTTTCTCATAGTATTTCCTCCTAATGTTGCTTATCCTTGTTTTTCTTCTAATTCGGTAATCTTTATAATTCCGTTATCTACAGAGGCTTGCAATGTAGCAACGCTCATTTCTTCTGAATTCTGCGTAAATACAAGTGATTTATTCGATTCATCCCATACTTTTGCATTTTTTAAGTCAAAATAGATTTTTTCGCGTTTCGTACCTAGTGTGCCGTCCACTTTCCATGTTGCTGGAATCTGGATACGGATGTCACCATGTGGCGCTTTCAAGTCTGCAGCTGTGGCTTGATCATTTTGAAGATTATAGCCAACATCCCCATTTTCGGCGACAGCGACTGTTGTTTGGAAATCACCAGTGACAGAGACATCGCCTTTTGTCGTACGCAATTCGATATTTTCGACGCGACCACTCTTGAATAAAATTTCACCGTCTCCGGTACTAGCAACAAGGAATTTTCCTGCTGTACCCGTGGATCTAATGTCACCATGACGAACTTTCAAGGTGCTGTCATCCACTTCCATATCGTCGTACTTCAAGTTACCATTTAGCAATTGGATTCTGACTTGCTCGTAGGCACGCTTTGGAATAGTTAGGACCACATCTGTTTTCAAAGCATCATTTTTCGATTCAAAAACGAAGCGGTCACCAGACATATCAAGCGTCGTTTGCGTGAAAAAGTAATCCCATAATTTCTCTTCGCTCAACTGTTGAATAGCGCGAGCCTTATTGTGAACAGAAAGAACGGTACGCATCTTCACATCTTCTTTATCCCATGCACGAATGATGATATCACCTGTCGCGATCTTTAATTCCATCGTACGGAAAGTCGTATTGTTAAATTCAAATTCACGAATGGGCTTTGGACGTGGCGTGCTTTGTGCCTGCCGTCCTCTCACACCCTCCACATTCGTGTGATTGTGATGCCGATTATGGTGACGATTACTATGACGTTCACGCATTTCTCTAGCCCGATCGAGATGGCGCTGTTGCATTTCTTTAGCACGCTCTGAATGCATCGCTTGTGCTTGTTTCACACGCTCGCTCTTAGATTGCATTTTTCTTTCATGACGATCATACTTATCTTTCATCTTCTGGTTGTGTCGATCGATAACATCATCGTAGCTAGCATTCTCGGAAGGGATGATAAACAAGGCGATAATATAAGCAATGACCCCGATCATTGTTTTCCAAGAAATGATAATAAGTACGACATAGATAATTCGTAAAACCGTTGCGTCAACGCCGAGATAGTCAGATAAACCACCAAACACCCCACCGATTTTACGATCTGATCTGGATCTCCTTAATTTTTTGTTCATCACTGTTCCTTCCTTTCATTTGAAAATATGTAGCAAAACTCGCTATTCTGTGCAACTATCCGCAGTGAATAGCGAGTCCTTATTTTTACTTAACGTCTTTAATTCTTACGTTACCAGTCGTTGCTTCTGCTTCAATTTTTAGAACAGCTTCGCTCGCTTTTGGTAGTTTCGTGAATATCATTGTTTTGTTCACAGAATCTGAAGTTTCATCCAGTACGTCTGCATCTGTAATTCCAAGATTGATTTTACCTAAGTTCGTATGCAGTTTACCGTCAACACCTAGTTCATTAGGTACAATCACGTCAATGTTGCCGACACCTGTTTTTGTTTTAAGGAAACTTGAGTCATGGTTCGTCAATGTGAACGAAATATTTCCTGTCTTCGTTTGTAAATTCGTTGCGTCAAAAGCGCCCTTCGCTGTCACGTTACCATGAAATGTTTTCAAAGATAAATCGCGAACTGTACCACTGTTAACGCGAACATTACCATTAATCGATTCAATCTCCGTCAATGTCGTATTTAGCGTGCCAACACTGATGTTACCGTTCGTTGTTTTCGCAAACATATCACGACCAGTCAAACTCTCAATATGAAGATTACCGTTTAAAATCTTGATAGAAACATAGTCATATTCTCTTTCTGGCAAGTATACCGTCAAGTTCGTTACCACTTGTTTCGATGGTGATTGGAAACGTAATGTTTCTTCATCCACACGCAATGTTGTTTTGTCGAAGAAAATTTGCAACGCTTCTTCTTCTGGATACTCTTTGAACAGTTTAATATTCGCATGTACCTTCACGTCATTGCTATCCCATGTTTTAAACTCTACATTTCCGTTTGCAATTTCAAACTCTAAGATCGATAACGTTGTATCATGGTAAACAAAGTCACGCTCTAATTTCGTAGATGTTAAAAATGGAATCGGCATATCCTTCACTTGCTCAAAAGCACTATTCAAAAACTTACCGAACTTCTCACCAGCTTGTGAAAGCTCGTCCATGATTTGACGACCCGTATCTTGTTGCTTGTCTTGGTCAGCTTCCGGTTTTTGTTTCGGTTGCGGACGTTTCTTGTAAGAAGCACCGCCACGATATGGATTTTCTTTTGTATTCCAGCCTTGCGAGTAATCATATTCCTCTTCTTCGACTTCCTCCTGCACACTTTCTACAGTTTCAGAGGAGCGAATGTTTTCGGCTGCTGCGCTTTTTCCTTCTTTTTTGGAAATGTTCTCAAGTAACGTTAGCGCTTCTTCCGTAGAAATAATACCTTGCTTCACTAATTCTAAAATTCGTTTGCGTTCGTTTTCCATGTTTTTTCCTCCTTGTGGAAATTAAGCGTATCCCTAAGTATTTTAAAATAAATCATTGTTTTCTAACTGATAACTCTATTATGAAGGACAAGACGATTTCTGTCATACAACCAGAGTATGATTATTTCTTTAGACTTTCGGCACTAAAATAAGATATAGAAGCTAATAAATACTTTCGCTCAAGCTGTGTGAAGCATATGAAACTAGAGCGTGACAAAGAGCCTCTAACATATTTTCCTATCTGTCATGCGGAGTGCATTATAGAAGTTAGCGTCGTGAATGGGAGCATTTTGCAAAAAGATTTTATCTGTGTACTATCATTATGTGAACTAAAAAATGCTCGTTGCGTAATCCAATCTCGTTGCGTCACAAAAAGTTCGGAGAAAAACATGAAATATGACTGATTTATTACTGAGGTGCCGTTGAAAAGCAAAAATATAGATGATAAACTGTGGAAGTTAGCAATAATGAGGAGGAGATATTTGATACGGCATAAAGCAATTATGTTATTCTGTTTCGGAATATTAAGAAAAAAACAAAAACAACCATAATGCTTTCAAAGGTACCGTTGAAAAGCAAAATACAGATGCTAGACTAGAAAGGTAGCGATAAAGAAGAGACGATTAGATATAAAATAGAGCGCTTATATCGAATTTCGACAGAATATTAAGAATTTTTTTGATATGTCAACACTGTAAACTATTAAAACTCTAGCCTATGAGAAAAAGTAAAAATAATGGGGGAATTTATCCAATGAATAAGAATATGAAGAAAATAGCTACGGTTCTTGTAGCAACCAATGTTTTGGCAAGTACATTTATTACTGCCTTACCAAATACAGTGTCCGCAGATGAAACTACGAGCCAAGGTGAGAAGAAACTTTTAAATACCTTACAAGCTACTTCCGTACCGATCGTGCAAAATGCTAATTTTAAGTATGATTCTAGCACGAACACAATTCCAGGGTGGAAGTTTGCGAGTGTTCCAGTTAATGGAACAGTAACGGGTGACTCTCCGCTTATATCCAATGGAAACGGTTCGTACAACATTGTAGATGGTAATTTCCGAGTTACGCCAAACGCGACCGGGATTAGCGCTTTTACGACTGTCGGTAGGTTCAACGTTCTATATCAAACAATCAATACAATACCCGGTGAAACATATACATTTAAATTTTGTGGCATACGTACCGCTTACAGCGCTGACCTGCTTTATGTAGGACTTCGTGTGTACGATGCAACCACAAGTGCCAATATTGTAAATGTACCACTTCAAGGTGCACCACCTACTGAACAAATTTATTCTACAACGTTTGTAGCCACAGGATCGACAACGAGACTAGAAATTGTTAACTCATGTGCAAACCCATACAGAGGGAATAACCAAACTATACAATTGTACAACGTAAGTGCAACAGCTGCTAATACAACAGCACCTAACCAACCAGAAATCAATCCAATGACAGATAAGTCTACCGTAATTAAAGGAACTGCCAAGGCTTATTCGACCGTTTCTTTATATGCAGGTAGTAGCTATATTGGGGATACTCGTGCCGACGCTTCAGGAAATTATAGCTTAAATGCTGGGCCGTACGCAGCAGGTACAAAAATTGGAGCAACAGCAACGGCTTCAGGTCTTGTTAGTGATAAAAATGAAATCACAGTTAGCGCAACAGCCATTGCAAAACCAACCATCAATACGATCAACGACAAATCTGTAAATGCATCTGGAACAGGAGAACCAAGCTCTACCCTCACATTAAAAATCGGTGACGCTACGTACACAGCTAATGTAAATGCAGATGGGAATTGGTCCACCACTATTACGAAACCAAAAGCAGGCCTTGTTGCAGAAGCTACATCTGTAAAAGCAGGTGTCACTAGTCCCAAAGAATCGACAACGGTTGTCGATGTAACAGCTCCGGACGCACCTATATTAAGCACTGTCACGGATAAAGACACACACGTCAAAGGAACCGGAGAAGCCAACACGACGGTCAAAATCAAACTGCCAAATAATACAGAAATAACAGGAACAGTAGACACAGAAGGTAAGTTTGATGTTATCATTCCAGCACAAGCAAAAGATGCCGTGATTAGCGCAACGCTGACAGATGCAGCGAACAATGTCAGTTTAGCAGGGGCAACAACGGTTGTTCACGCAGCACCTTCTGCACCACTCTTAGATACGGTGACAGATAAATCAACAAAAGTAACAGGAACCGGAGATGTCGGCAATACGGTCACTGTAAAAATCACTGACAATGGTATGAGCATATCCTATACAGGTACTGTGGATGATTTCGGTGACTTCTCTATTCCAATCGACACACCAAAAGCAGGAGCAACTGTCGATGCCATTGCGAAAGATAAAACCAACGCACTGAGTCCAAAAACGTCTACAACTGTGAAGGATGTTACAGCACCAGATGCACCGAATGTAAACACAATCCTCGATACAGATACAACTATTACTGGTAATGGGGAAGCCAATTGCGATGTGAAGGTTACCTTGCCATCTGGAGGAGTCCTGACAGGTAGAACGAATGCTACGGGTGTATTCACCATAGCTCTACCAGCACAAGCTGCCGGTAAAGAAATCAAAGTCACATTAACCGATGCAGCAAGCAACGAAAGCACAGCAACACCAGTTATAGTACAATCAAGTGCGATTGCTAGTCCAACAATTAATAGCGTAACAACAGATGATACAACTGTAAAGGGAACTGGAACAACTGGAGCGACAGTCACATTAACTATAGAATCAGCAACATACACAGGAACTGTAATCGACGGCTCCTACACTATATCCATTCCAAAACAGACGGTAGGCACAATTATTTCAGCAAAACAAGCACTAAATGGAAGAACAAGTGCTTCCGTAACAACAACCGTAACAGCAGGTAAAGAACTCGCGAAAACAAGTATTAATCCGTTAACCAATGACTCTACCATTGTTTCAGGAACAGGTGAGCCAAACGCTTCTATCGAGATTAAAAATGCTGCTGGAACTGTAATCGCAACTGGAACAACAGGAGGCGATGGCAATTACAGCTTGACGATTCCAAAACAAACAACAGGTGCCGTTGT
>NZ_JAASUG010000012.1:0-85222 GCF_014322885.1 Listeria grandensis
TACGCGCGAACCACAATGATGTCTTTCGGTGATTTCGTTTTATCGAAAGAATAGAACCTGAATGTACCATTCGCTACCGTACCACCTTTGTATAATTTACTCACGCCGTCTTCATCTGTGATCGTTACTTCAATTCTAGAGACGTCTCCTGTGTATGTTCCGGTGATATTAGCATCACCTGGAATCGTCATCGCTGTTGGCGTGATTTGTCCTGTTGAGACTGAAGCAATGTTGACTTTCTCGCGAGCAATTTCTCTACCATTTTTGTCATAAGCTACCATGTAAAGTGATTGGTCTTTTTGGATGCCAGGGCCTACGTAGAATCTGAATGTACCGTTTGTTTTGGTTGCATTTCCGGATTCAACGCCATCTTTGCTAAGGGTAATGCGGTCTACATCCCCTGAATAGCTACCTGTAATCGATGTAGTTCCCAAAACGAAATCATCTGGTTTTAGCGTCCCTTTGCTAGCAAATTGTGCTTTCGCTTTATCTAGATCTTTTTGTAGTCCTGCTTTTTTCGTTGGATCAGTTACTTGGTTGACTAAGGCTTGCGCTGCGTCAATAGCTGCTTGTGTCACAGTACTCGTGATGTTGCCGTTTGGATTTTTGTTGGTAAATAAGTTGTTGACTGCTTCACGCGCTTTGTTTTCTGCTTCTGTTTGTGTCGCATTATCATTCAGTTGTTTTTGTGCTTTGTTCAAATCTGCTTGTAACGCAGCTTTCTTCGTTGGATCGGTTACTTTGTTGATTAATGCTTGTGCTGCATCAATGTCCGCTTGTGTCATCGTACCCGTGATGTTGCCGTTTGGATTTTTGTTGGTAAATAGGTTGTTGACTGCTTCACGCGCTTTGTTTTCTGCTTCTGCTTGTGTTGTATTATCATTCAGTTGTTTTTGTGCTTTGTTCAAATCTGCTTGTAACGCGGCTTTCTTCGTTGGATCGGTTACTTTGTTGATTAATGCTTGTGCTGCATCAATGTCCGCTTGTGTCATCGTACCCGTGATGTTGCCGTTTGGATTTTTGTTGGTAAATAAGTTGTTGACTGCTTCACGCGCTTTGTTTTCTGCTTCTGCTTGTGTTGTTCTATCATTGAGTTGGTCTTGTGCTTTGTTCAAATCAGTTTGTAACGCAGCTTTCTTCGTTGGATCGGTTACTTTGTTGATTAATGCTTGCGCTGCGTCAATGTCCGCTTGTGTCACCGTACTCGTGATGTTGCCGTTTGGATTTTTGTTGGTAAATAAGTTGTTGACTGCTTCACGCGCTTTGTTTTCTGCTTCTGTTTGTGTCGCATTATCATTCAGTTGTTTTTGTGCTTTGTTCAAATCTGCTTGTAACGCAGCTTTCTTCGTTGGATCGGTTACTTTGTTGATTAATGCTTGTGCTGCATCAATGTCCGCTTGTGTCATCGTACCCGTGATGTTGCCGTTTGGATCTTTATTGGTGAATAAGTTGTTGACTGCTTCACGCGCATTATCAAATTCCATGCCATTATTAGAGTCTAATGCTTTCTCTTTAGATTCATACACATCTGTTACTTTAATATCACTATACGCTGGCTGACTTGGTGTCATCCATCTCAGTGAAGAAAATCCAATTGTCCCTTCGTTAACGACTGTTTGCTCAATCTTGATAGTCGTTCCTTTTTCCAAATAAAGATTCCCTGTTTCAGCAAAGTTTGGATACTTCAAACTCTTAATCAGTTCTTTTCCATCGATAACTAACGTGTAATAGTCATCTCCGCCCCCGTTAAAGCGATAATTACCAGTTTCAGAGATGTAAATATAACCAGTCTTCTTCACTGTATAATAATCACGCCCTAATCCAGGGTATGGTTCTGATGTTCCGTAGTGCTTTGTGAAACTTTCAGGCTCAATTTCTTGACCTTTAAAAATATTAGATGAAGTGCCATCAAAATATTCAGTCAAGACGCCATGGCCCTTCATCTTAGCCGCTGCTTGTTCTGCCATCTCTCTTGTTGGGAACGTATTAGCAAGAGGTATGTCTGTTCTTATACCATCCGGATTTTCTACTACTAAATTTGGCTTGCCCCATTTTAAGAACATGGAACCAATACCTGCATCATTGTCTACAGTCTGTGAAATTTCAACGACATCTCCACCTTTAAAATGTCCCAAATTCTTTTCAGAAACTGCATTAAAATTGTCTGTTGACAATTGCTTCACGCCATTGATTCTAACGGAGGTTCTGTCATCCCCTTTTGACCAAAAAATATATGCTCCAGACACTGGAATCACAACAAAAGCTGTTTTCTGCACGGAATAATTTGTGTTTCCTAATCCGGGGAATGGCTCATTAGTACTAAAATCTTCACTGAATTTTTTTTCGACATATTCCGTTGCAAATAGATTTCCTTGCCATGGATTAGTTTTAATAATTTGTGTATACTCTGCCTTTACACCATTCTGGATGGTAATTTGCTCATTTGCCACTTGTGTCGCCTTTACATCAGCGGCTAACGTGTTAAATGGAATTGTCCCTAAGCTGGACAATACAATTGCTCCTGTTGCCATTACTTTTAATGCTTTACTCATAACCTTTTTTTGCTTCTGCATTGATCATTCTCCTTTTAAGTGAAGTAATACCATCATATCCCCATACTGCTCTCCCTCTCAGATTTAAGTTTTTTTGCGGGTGGGATGAACTTATAAACCCAAATCTTCTGCATCATAAACCAAAATAGGCTTACCCTTCTCATATATAATTTTATTTGCCCGTTCTAGTTCTTGTACTGCCTTCTTAGCAGTATGCGGTGATATTTGGCAACACTTAGACAGAAGCAAATAATTGACCATTTTGGGGATATAAAAACCCGTATCTTCCCTATTAGAAAGTAGCTTAATAATATCCATCACTCGTTCTTGTACGCTTTTGGTCAGCATAAGTGAATATCGATAAAACTGAGATTCTTGGCGCTTTAACGTATCAATTAAAAGGTCTGGGAAGAAAGGTTGCCTAGAAAGTTCTTGAAGTACTGCATTGGCATCATAAATAGCTAGTTCCACACTTCCAAAGGCAACATATTCATACGGATTAGACTGAAAAACATTATGGAAGATAAAATCATTCTCCATCCAAATAGCATTAACGTGTTGTTTCGAGTTATTAATTTGCTGCAGTAATTGTCCGTTTATGACATGAATCAATTTACCTGAATCCGTCAAAACAAGTTCTTGATGATTTTTTAATACTTTTACCTGGCAAAAATCCGAATTGTTTTTGTTTATATTCGATAAATCTAACAAAGGTAACAACAAGTTAGGTTCTCTGAGCAATAAACCGTGAACCTCAAGAAAATCCATAGGACGCCTCCCTGTAATGTAAACTATACTACTTAGAATAAAGCATAAAATTTTGACGTGATATACTTAAAAAATACTAATTTGCATGCTAATTTCGAAATTGCATAAATTTAAAATTGCAATTTCGTTTTTAGTCTCGTAAACGACTGCTACTCCTTCACTAATTATGTGTTCATTTTATGTCTAAAATGAAATTTTTATAGAGAAATGATTAAAAATCATCCTATAAATCGATAAAACCGAGTAACAAAAGTTACTATACTATGAAGATAGCGGGGAAATAATTTTAAATATGTAGCACTAAATCTATTCTTTAACCAATATAAAAATAGACACTTAAACAAGTTAACGTTTAAGAGCAACAAACGAAGGGGAAACCTATATAAGGAAGCCATTTCACGAAAGGATGTAACACACATGCCACTAAAAAACCAAACAAAAACCAAACTAAAACAAGTAGGAGAAATCGCCAAAGCAAACTGGAAAAGCGCACGAATCACCTCCCATGCTGCCCAGCTCACCTTTTACATATTGCTATCCATTCTTCCAATGTTACTCGTATTCGGCAATCTGATACCACTCTTGCCAATCCCAAAAGAGGACATCTACACCACACTCCAAACATTCATGCCACCAGAAGTGTACGATATCCTGCACCCAATCATCGAAAGCATGCTCACCAACGCAAGCGGCACCGCCATCTCACTCGGTTTAATCACCGCCATTTGGTCCGCTTCGAAATGTTTCAGCGCCCTACAAGAAGTCCTAAACATCGTCTACCAAGCCCCTGACCGCAAAAATGTCATCGTGACCCGCATCATGTCTTTCCTTATGATGCTCGTTATCATCGTGATTCTCGGCGCTGTCGTCTTCATTTTTGCATTCGGTGAGCAAATCGTAGGTTTCCTACAAGACCAATTCGACTTGAATCTTGATGCCCTCGCCAATTTAGGCGCCGCAAAATGGTTCATCACGCCCATTTTTCTATTCATCCTGTTCCTCATCATCTACTGGCTCGTTCCAAACGTCAAATGGAAAATCAGAAAAAGCGTCATCGGTGCCCTATTCGCCACAATCGGCTGGCTCGTTGCAACCGAACTACTCTCCGCCTATGTTAGTTTTCAAGGTGATAAAATCCTAGGGTTCGGCAGTCTCAGCATCATGATCGTCATCATGCTCTGGCTCTATTTCGTCTCGATTATCCTACTACTCGGCGCGTTTATAAACGTCATCATCGACTCCTACAAACAACAACATTTGTAATCAATGCCCGGATATATTACAATGAAAACGAGAGAAAATCGCTATTTAGGAGGAATTTTATCATGAGTATTAAAATGCTACATACATGTATTCGCGTCAAAGACTTGGACAAATCGCTAGCCTTTTACACCGAAGCATTTGGTTTAAAAGAAACGCGTCGCAAAGACTTCCCAGATCATAAATTCACACTTGTTTATTTGGCATTTGAAGAAGGTGGCTTTGAATTAGAATTAACGTATAACTACGATCAAGCAGAACCTTATGACCTTGGTAACGGCTACGGGCATTTAGCAGTTGGCGTTGACGACCTTTCCGCAACCCACGAACAATTCAAAAAAGCCGGCTACAGTGTAACCGACTTAAAAGGTTTGCCAGGAACGAAACCAACGTACTTCTTCGTGATGGACCCAGACGGCTACAAAACCGAAGTCATCCAAAACCGCTAAATTAGCACGCAAAAAAAAAGAGAGCAGTTTCCATCATTGCTCTCTTTTACTATATAAATAGGAGGAAACGTATCATGCAACATGCCGAATTTCAGCAAAATATCTACAATCTTGTCCGCCAAATCCCCAGTGGAAAAGTCACGACATACGGTCAAATCGCGTACATGCTCGGTCGTCCGAAAAATTCACGTCTTGTAGGCGTTGCCATGCGTGTAACACCAAGTAATGCTAATATTCCAAGTCATCGTGTCGTTGGCGCAAATGGACGCCTTGTTCCAGGCTGGCACGCCCAATATGAACTACTGCAAGCAGAAGGCGTTACGTTTACACCAGGCGGTAATGTCCAATTAAAACGCTGCTTTTGGCAAGGTTGAGTTGCCAGATTCCAGACGCAGCAACTGTTCTTTCATCGCGATACTGCCGCGGTACCCCGTTATTTTGCCATTTTTTCCGATCACGCGATGACACGGCACCACCATCAAAACCGGATTCGCCCCGATTGCCGTCCCAATTGCGCGCACAGCTTGCGGCTTGCCGATCTCTTCTGCGATCTCCGAATACGTACGCGTTTCTCCGTAAGGAATGGCGCATAACGCTTGCCACACAGCCTCTTGAAACGCAGTACCCGCAATATCAAGCGGTAAATCGAACTTCCGTCTGGTCCCCATCAAATACGCTGAAAGTACCTCCATATAGGGCTTCACTCTCACTCGATCCTCCATCAAATCCAAGCCGCGCTTCCCAGACCATTGTGCAAGTTCCGACATGTCCGCCTGATCCGAGCCAATAAACACCAATCCTTGCTCACTGACCCCAACATACATCGCCATCCCAGCCACACATAACCGATCATAATACACCATCTTCATTATTTTTCCCCGTCCTTCCTGCTATTTCGATACATACTCGGCGTCACGCCCTCCATCCGCTTAAACCATGTCGCAAACTGTGCCGCATTCGGCATTCCGACCGCCACACCAATCTCCATCACACTCATCTCGGTTGTTTCCAACAACACACGCGCCTTTTGCATCCGAACCAAGTGAACAAATCCAAGCGGCGTCATCCCCGTCTGAGCCTTAAAAACCCGATGCAAATGATACGGGCTACCATGACACCCATCCGCGATGACCGGCAACGTCAAATACTCCCCATAATGCTCCTCAATAAATGCCTGCACTTGCGCCGCCCATTCCACATCCGGCAACCGCTCCCCGCCAGACTTGCACCGCTTACACGGCCGATACCCAGCACGAATCGCATCCTCCGCCTGCATAAACACCTGCACATTCTCAAACTTCGGCGTCCGCGACTTACACGAAGGCCGACAAAAAATCCGCGTCGAACTCACCGCATAAAAAAACTGCCCATCATACGCCGCATCATTTTCACAAATCGCACGCCACTGCTCCACCGTCACCATTTTTGCCAGCCCCTTTCCATATATCCATTATACCTCCTTTCCCCGAAAAAAATAACCGTTCCAAGACATAAAAGCAAGATTTAAAAAGTCATTGTGTGGTATAACTATAAGTATCAAGCAAACTAAGGAGGCTCAATGATGCAACCATCCACCACTAAAATCACGATACAAACACCCAACACCTTCCGTTTTGCACCAAATCTAGACTATCTAAATCGCGATGCCAAAGAATGCATGCACCACATCGAAAACAACCAAATCACCAAACTCATCGAATTAACAGGACAAACCCTACTCATCCAAATCAGCGAAGCAACCCACAACACACTATCCATCCAATGCCTCGCCAGTCAAACACCCATCACAGAACTAACACGCATAGAACTAATTAATTACATACACAACTGGTTTGACATTGACCGCGATATCTCTGAATTTTACGCACTCGCCCGAACCGACGCCCTGCTTTACCAAACAACCCAATATCACTATGGCCTGCGCATCATCAGCATCCCCGACCTCTTTGAAGCCCTCTGCTGGGGCATTATCGGTCAGCAAATCAACCTCTCGTTCGCCTACACACTCAAGCGCCAATTCGTCGAAAAATACGGCACTAGCACGGTCTACAATAACATTCAATACTGGACCTTTCCAACCGCCGAAAAAATCGCAACACTCCACATAACAGACCTCACCGCCATCCAACTCACCAAGCGTAAAAGCGAATACATCATCGAAATCGCCCAACAAATCCAATCTGGAGCCCTATCTAAACAACATCTCCAAAACCTACCAACCATTGCCCATATCGAAAAAGAGCTCACCAAAATACGCGGCATCGGCCCATGGACAGCAAACTACGTCATCATGCGCTGCCTAAAACTTCCCAACGCATTTCCAATCGATGACATCGGACTCATTAACGCCATCCAACACGCCCAACAACTAGACCAGAAACCAACAAAAACAGAGATCCAACAACTCGCAAAAAACTGGTCCGGTTGGGAAGCATACGCCACATTCTATCTTTGGCGCACCCTATATTAACGCTTAAAAGTCCACTTAGTTCCAAATAATAACTTACCTCATAGCAAAAGACTTGCAATTTCAGCCCCTTTGCATTAAACTAATTTTGTTGCACTAAGGAAACACTGAGAGGATTTTTACTATGACCGATAAAAAAAAGATAATCAAACATACCCCACCCAACGGTTCAAGTTTGGGCGAAATAAATAATAGCGTCAGCATTCCAAAAAACGGCGGCTTCTGGCGGAAGCTCATTGCCTACTCCGGCCCCGGTGCGCTTGTCGCAGTTGGCTACATGGATCCTGGTAACTGGATTACCTCCATCCAAGGTGGCTCCCAATACGGCTATCTACTTCTAAGCGTCATCCTGATGTCCAGTCTAATCGCAATGCTACTACAAAGCATGTGCGCCAAGCTCGGCATCGTCACCGGACTCGACCTAGCCCAAGCAACCCGACTAAAAACTGGGAAAAAAGGCGGTTTTGCGCTCTGGATCGTAGCTGAACTTGCCATCATGGCAACCGACATCGCCGAAGTCATCGGTAGCGCCGTGGCCCTCAACTTATTATTTGGCATCCCGCTCATACTCGGCGTCATCATCACCGTGCTCGACGTATTCCTACTTCTCGTCCTAGCCAAATTCGGCTTCCGCAAAATCGAAGCCATCGTCGTCACACTTATCATCACCGTCCTTGTCATCTTTTTGTACGAAGTTATCCTATCCGATCCCAACATGTCAGACATGCTCGGCGGCTTCATCCCACAAAAACAAGTAATTACAGACAAAGGCGCACTATTCCTAGCACTAGGTATCATCGGAGCCACCGTTATGCCACATAACCTATACTTACACTCATCCATTGTCCAAGCCAGAAAATACGACCGCAACGACAAAAAATCATTAAAAGAAGCCATCAAGTTCTCGACGATCGACTCCAACATACAGCTAACTGCAGCATTCGTCGTCAACTGCCTACTTCTAATTCTCGGAGCAGCCCTATTCTTCGGACAAGACACCAGTAATCTCGGACAATTCACACAACTCTACGATGCATTACAGAACAACGCCATCGTGGGCGCCATAGCAAGCCCAGTTCTGAGTGTACTATTCGCAATCGCACTACTCGCATCCGGACAAAACGCCACGATCACAGGTACACTAACCGGCCAAATTGTTATGGAAGGCTTCATTCATATGAAATTACCCGTCTGGATTCGCCGTCTTATTACACGTATACTCGCTATCATTCCAGTCATCATCTGCATCGTAATCTATGGCGACCAAGAAAACGCAGTCGAACAACTCCTAATTTATACACAAGTATTCCTAAGCATCGCCCTACCATTCTCGATGATCCCACTCACCATCTTCACAAGCAGCAAAAAGCTAATGGGCGATTTCAAAAACCATATTTGGGTTACCGTTCTAGCTTGGGTCATAACCGTTGCTCTCAGTATTCTAAACATCCAACTAATCATTCAAACACTTGCAGGAATCGGCTGAAATTAAAAATCCAGAAATACTCATCTCACCCGAGTATTTCTGGATTTTTTATATACCAAAAAAATTTAGGGCAACTAATCGAAAAAAGCCGCGACACAAGGTCACGACTTTTCTCAGCGCAATCAAAAGGAGAAATTCACACAATCAAATAAAGGGGGTATTTGTATTGTGATTTATTTCACGTTAATAATATACCACATCTAAATTAATAATTCAACATTTCACAAAGATTTTTTTAATAAATATTTGTATATGTAGCTCCCACATAGTTTTTATTTTTATATAACAACCATCGCTAACAAACAATCATTCGTAGATCAGCATTAATTCTAAATAAAATTATATATTTCCGACTTCAAATGCCCTAAAATGCGGTAAAACATGCGATAATCATCCATTTATCCTCTAAAAAAATAAAACAGGATTCTCAATAAAGAACCCCATTTTATCAATAATAAAAATAAAAAATATTTTCTAAGTCCACCATTTTTCACAAAGCTAATCAGAATAAAGTCTTATCTCACTAATTTCTCAAGCTCATTCAGACGCTGCTCAAAGACCTTAAGCGCATCGGTCACAGGTTTGGAAGTGGCCATATCTACACCCGCTTTTTTCAATACTTCGATTGGGAAGTCAGAACTCCCGGCTTTCAAGAACGCTAAATACTTATCCACAGCCTCTGCACCACCATGCAAAATAAGGTCGCTGAGTGCCGAAGCAGCACTGAATCCAGTCGCATATTGGAAAACATAGTAATTCATGTAGAAATGCGGAATTCGCGACCATTCAAGTCCAATTTCCTCATCATACACAATCTCGCTACCATAATATTTCTCATTCATTGCAAAATAATTCTCCGTCAAAAATTCAGCTGTTAATGCCTCACCATTTTGATCTGCTTGATAAATAAAATGCTCAAACTCCGCAAATTGCGTCTGACGAAATACAGTTCCCTTGAATCCGTCCAAATAATGATTCAACAAATACGCACGCACTTTCGGATCATCATATTTCTTCAACATGTAATCCGTTAATAAATTCTCATTCGTCGTCGAAGCAACTTCCGCTAAGAAAATCGGATAATCCCCATAAACAAACGGCTGATTCTTACGCGTATAATAACTATGCACACTATGCCCTAACTCGTGCGCCAGCGTAAACACATTATCAATCGTATCCTGCCAATTCATCAAAATATATGGACTCGTACTATACGCTCCTGAAGAATAGGCGCCACTTCGCTTCCCTTTATTCTCCACAACATCAATCCAGCGCTTGTCAAACGCTTCTTTCAAAATCGCTTGATATTCTTTGCCTAAAGGGGCAAGACCATTTAGCACGATATCCTTCGCTTCTTCATACGTAAATTCTAAATGTACATCATTTGATAGTGGCGTATACATATCATACATCCGCAACTCATCCAAGCCCAACAGTTCCTTGCGAAGCCCAACATAACGTTGTAATAATGGTAACTGCTCATTCACAGCCTCCACCAAAGAATCATACACCGCCTCCGGAATATGGTTCCCAAATAACGCCGCATGACGTGCCGACTTATATCCATGAACCCGTGCATAGAAATTACCTTTCTTGACTTGGCCTGCCAATGTGGTCGCCATCGTATTCTTCAAGCTATCGTAAGCGCTATACATCCCTTTAAATGCAGCTCGGCGCACACCACGATTCTTGCCCTCCATCATCTTGCCATAACGACCATGCGTAATCTCAACTTGATTTCCAGACTCATCCTCAATTGTCGGAAACTTCATATCAGCATTATTTAAAATACTATACGTGCGCGATGCATTGCCCAAAACTTCTCCTGCTTGCGCTAACAACGCTTCTTCCTTTTCAGAAAGCACATACGGCCGATTCAAGCTCACTTCCTCAAGTAAATGAGAATACAATTGCAAATCAACATTCTCTGCAATAAAGCCTTGCAACTTCGCTTCATCGATCGCTAAAACTTCTGGTTCAAAATAAGAAATAGCAGCAGAGGCTTCTGTTAATAAGCTCCCCGCACGGCTGTATAAGCCTTGGTACGTTGTATTCGTCGTATCTTGGTCTTGTTTTAAATGCGCATATACATATAGATTCCCTAGTTGATCATACAGCTCATCACGATAGCGCAATGCCCGTAAAAGCGTGTCGCTGCTCTCACCCAGCTTACCTTGAAAATCTGCCGCTTCCTTCACTGTATCTTTTAACGAGACAAACGCTGCTTCCCATGTTGCATCATCTTTAAAAATCGTCGTTAAATCCCATGTTTCACTTATAGGCACCTCTTCACGCGTTGGTAGTGCCGCTACTTTTTTATCACTCATTAATCCTATACCTCCAATATTAGCTTTTTCACTTATTATGAGCTAATCCAAATCAAATTGCAAAAATCAGATATCCAAAAAACGAACCTCTTCGTTTGCCACTTCTTTCATTTGACGCAAAATCGTATATTTCTCCATCCCTACTGCTCCTAGCACACCTTGTTTACAAAGAAAATGCATATATTCCATGCAAAGCGTGCGCCTATCCTCATTCCAAATCAACGGCATCCAAACTACATGCTTGTCAAATAGAACTAACACGCGCTCCAGTTGAAACGAGTCTCCGATATCTAACATCCGCAAAAACGACTGCCAAATATAAAATTGCCACTCAAGCGCTGGTGTCTTCACCCGAAATTGCGTCGGCAAAACAACACCGACCTCCATCGGCAAATTCTGCAAATAATAACCTTGTTCATATACATCCCTCAAAAATGGACTCTGCTTCTTGAATCGTGCATAAAAATAGCACTGTTTCTGCCGCTCAAAGGCTAACTCCCGCTTCACAAAAAAAGTAGCATATTTGATTCGTTGAACTCCTTTTTTTATCACATCCAACCGCACACGCCCATCAAAAGTCATCGCCCTCGCATAAAAACGATTCGCCGTATCCATCGTAATTTGATACAACAATGTCCATCTATTATTCTCCGGCAAATATTGCACTAAATAATAACCCAATTTCGGATCACACTTAATAAAAGCTTGCTGAAAAGCAGTCAGATAATATCGACCCTTCACCATCCGAATATCCTGTCCAAGAATCCAGTGTACACAAAGTCCCACCATAAGATAATCTTCTGTTCGCTGCTGTAACTCTTTCACAGGGACCGTAGAGCACTGATATTCGATCACAGTACGTCCATCCACAAGAATATCTGCTTGACGCTTAATATCGCGTAAATACACCTCTACATCCGCCTGACGATCCTGCAAAATGAGCCATTCCAAAAAATACTTCTTTCCTCCTAAATGACGATCTGATTCTCCCTCAGAAGCAAATCGACACTTACTAGATGCCAAGTGAGCAAAATGCGGCATATTGATCTCACCAGCCTTCAAAATGAGCCGTTCCGCGCAGCAGCCACACGAATATTGATTTCTTTGTTTCTTCAAAAATGCCACATTTCCCCGGGTGACAACCACATCATGCCCAAACTGATCCTTTGCTGTAAACATAGTTTTCACTGCCTCTCTTATGTCCTATACTAACTATATTCGCCCAAAGTATCCCTTCTCCTCCCTATTTTTTCAAAAACGCAAAAAGACTCGATTCACGTGTTTTTCACAACGCAAATCGAGCCAAAAAGCTTTTTTAGTTAAAATATTTCTTTACTTGTGGTAAGGCAGGGTCTTCGAAAATAACTTTGGCATACTCATCTAGAACATAACCAGTTAAATTCGTTTCGTCCCCATACTCTAATAAAATACTGACAACATTGTCAATGTTTCTTTCATCAAATTTCGCTTCAGGAAACTCCACATACAGATAATAACTATCCTTGTAGTGGTACAGCTTCGTTGATACTTGATCTAGCCCCGTCGCTTTAGACAGCGTAATCAAGTCCTCAAAATCACGGAACTGCAAAATAAATTCTAACGTATCTTCATCCCCGCCCTCAATAATCGTTGCAGGGGTAAAATGTTCTTCCAGTAGTTTCTCAATACGTTCCTCAGCTAGCTCATCGGCCTGATCCATATTGATCTCAAAGCCCGAATCCCCTTTACCAAGGTTGGCTTTCGTCACGAGTACCTCTAAGCCATGCTTCAAAGCCTGTACCTGAATCCAGAGTGGTCCATCAGGAGAGAACTCTTCTTCATACTTAAGTTCATCCATCATATCCCAGAAAAGCTCCTCGCTCTTCTCACGATCATACCATATTTCCTCATGATTAAAACCGCGTTCTTCTAGATCCATGTAAGAGATATAAAACTTTATTGTATTCTCATTAATACGTTCAATTTCCATCGTCACACACTCTCCCTTCCATCTTCAACATTGACAATGAAGGGTAATTCATTTGTTGTTAGTATCATTGTAGCCTAATTCAAAAAAAAGGGCTAATAATTGACTCTACATCTAGCCGCTATTTTATTGAAGAATACTATCTTAGCCTATATTTACCCACAATTCAAGGGTAGAAACTCCTTATTTGCTAAAAAAAGCCTAAATTTATAAAAAAATTATGATAATAAGCACAAAAACACCCAATCCGCTCCAAAAAAACTACCAATACCTAAAAGCATTGGTAGTCCAAATAAGATTAATTAACCAGTTTCTGAGCTTCACGTAATTGATACGTGCGAACTCGACGTGGTAGGAAACGACGAATCTCGTCTTCGTTATATCCTACTTGCAGACGTTTCTCATCAATGATAATTGGACGTCTTAGCAAACCTGGATTTTTTTGGATTAGTTCAAATAATTCTTGTAGTGGCAAACTATCTAAATCCACATTTAATTTTTGGAATGTCTTAGAACGTGTGGAAATGATTTCATCCGTACCATCCTCTGTCATTCGTAAAATTTCTTTAATTTCGCCTAAACTTAGTGGCTCTGAGAAAATGTTTCTCTCTTTGTACGGGATATCATGTTCCTCTAGCCATGCACGTGCTTTACGACAAGACGTGCAACTTGGTGAAGTGTATAACGTTACCATTAGACATTCACACTCCTTATTGGTTTATTGTTTCATTCAATGTAACGAATTCCCTAACAATATATCTATTGGAAACGATCTCTTTTTAAGATCTACTTTCATTATACACCAAAATAGCAAAAAGCAATATACTATTTTAAAAAAAGTTCTCCAAATCGACATTTATTAAAAGCAAGCCGTTATATGTATGTTACCCTTACTATAACGCTTTAAAACTAGAATCTGATTAAAATATGAGCACTTAAATGAGATTCTAGTGAGAATATTGTTAAAATGTCATTGGATTTCTCTCTAGGAAAAAGAACCATCTCGTTTGTGAGATGGTTCTTGCAATTATTCAGCTGTTACTACGGCCGCAGCAGACAATTTTGCATGTTTCTCTTGGTAAGTTGCTACCTCTTCTGGAGAACAATAAACAAAATGCCCTGGTGCAATTTCACGCATTTGTAAATCTTCATTCCCTGTATAATTATGAATCGCTGGATCGTATGTTTTACGAACACGAGTACGTTCATAGTTCGGATCAGGCAATGGAATCGCCGAGAGCAATGACTCTGTATAAGCATGCAACGGTGCACGATATAAATCATCTGCTGGTGCAAGTTCCACCAACTTACCGAAATACATAACACCAATCCGATCGCTTATATATTTTACCATCGATAAATCATGCGCAATAAACAAATACGTCAAGCCTTTTTCTTTTTGTAATTGTTTTAACAGGTTGACTACTTGTGCTTGAATTGAAACGTCAAGCGCTGAGATAGGCTCATCGGCAATGATAAATTCTGGTTGAACCGCTAAAGCACGGGCAATACCAATACGTTGGCGTTGACCACCAGAGAATTCATGCGGATAACGGCCAGCGTGCTCCTTGCTAAGACCAACTGTCTCTAGTAATTCGTAAACTTGATTCGTTAGCTCAGACGGTGTTTTAGCAAGTCCGTGAATACGAATTCCTTCTGCAATGATATCTTTGACTTTCATACGCGGGTTTAATGAGGCATATGGATCTTGGAAAATCATTTGCATTTTACGACGGAATTCATGCATTTCAGTACGCGATTTACGACTGTGCACATTTTTCCCATCATACAAAACTTCGCCATCTGTCGCGTCATACAAGCGAATTATTGTGCGCCCAGTTGTTGACTTACCACAACCGGATTCACCAACTAGTCCTAATGTCTCTCCTTTATAAATATCAAAAGAGATACCATCTACAGCACGAACTTCACTCGCTTTTCCTTTATTAAAGTATTGCTTTAAATTCTTAATTTCGAGTAGTTTCTCAGCCATCTACTTCAACCCCCTTCGCGTGAACAGCTTGCATGCCGGGATGATCCGTTGCAAATTGCTCTTGACGACGTAATACGGCATCAGGAGGCGTTACCTCTGGTGCATCTGGATGCAATAACCAAGTGGCTGCATAATGCGTGTCAGAGACTTTGTACATCGGTGGTTCTTGTTCTAAATCGATTTGCATCGCGTATCTATTACGAGCCGCAAAGGCATCTCCTTTTGGAGGATCAAGCAAATCAGGAGGCGTACCAGGAATAACAAACAGTTCTTCCTCTTCCGTATCCAAAGTCGGCATCGAACTAATAAGTCCCCACGTGTACGGATGTTGCGGATTGTAGAAAATCTCATCTACTGTTCCGATTTCAACAATCTTACCGCCATACATAACTGCTACACGATCTGCCACATTCGCTACAACACCGAGGTCATGCGTAATGAAGATAATCGACGTATCAATTTTTTTCTGTAAATCTTTCATCAAGTCCAAAATTTGCGCTTGAATCGTAACGTCAAGTGCCGTTGTTGGTTCATCGGCAATCAAGATTTGCGGATTACAAGCAAGCGAAATCGCGATAACAACACGTTGACGCATACCACCTGAGAACTGATGTGGATATTGTTTTAAACGTTCTTCTGCATTTGGAATACCAACCAATTGAAGCAAACGAAGCGCTGTTTTCAAGGCCTCTTTTTTGCTGATTTTTTGGTGTTTGATAATCGGTTCTGCAATTTGTTTGCCGATGGTCATTGTTGGATTTAATGAGGTCATCGGATCTTGGAAAATCATCGAAATTTCTTTACCACGAATTTTTTGCATCTGTTTTTCAGATGCTTTCGCGATATCTATACCGTTAAATAGGATTTCTCCTGATTTAATTTTGGAATTGCTTTCAGGCAATAGGCGCATGATGGACTTTGTGGTTACGGATTTCCCCGAACCAGACTCACCAACGATGGCTAACGTTTCCCCTTTAATTAGGTCAAAGCTCACGCCACGAATTGCTTTTACTTCACCAGCATACGTATGAAACGAGATATGCAGGTCTTTTACTTCTAATAGTTTTTCCATTTTTCCTCACCTCACCTTTAATCACGCATTTTCGGATCAAACGCATCACGTAAGCCGTCAGCAATTAAGTTAAATGCAATCATGATAATACATAGTACGAGCGTTGGATAAAGAACCATATATGGCAATACTTGTAGCGTCTTGTACCCTTCACTAATAAGCGTTCCAAGCGACGCCTGTGGTGCAGGAATACCTAGTCCGATAAATCCTAAGAAGGCCTCGAAGAAAATCGCACTTGGAATACTAAACATAACGTTGATGATAATAACACCCGATACGTTGGGCAGCAAATGCTTGAATAAAATACTCGGCGTCGAACCACCAAGCGTTTTAGAAGCTAAGACAAACTCTTGATCTTTCAATTTCAAAACTTGTCCACGTACAACCCGCGCCATCGTTATCCAACTGGTCATCGCAATCGCAATGATAATGGACATGATACCGGGATCAAGGACGAGCAACATGAGGATAACTACAACTAAGTTTGGAATCGCCGAAGCAACCTCCAAAATACGTTGCATGAAGTTATCAACACGACCACCAGAATAACCAGAAATCATACCGTACGTTACCCCAACAAGTAAGTCAAAGAATGCGGCTACAAAACCGATAAATAGTGATATTTGCGTTCCTTTCCAAACACGTGTAAATTGGTCACGGCCAAGTGTATCTGTTCCAAACCAATAATACGTTCCTTCAGGTACATTTTTTTGTTTATAAACGTCTACTTCTTCCCCACCAATATTTTGTTTACCATTCCAAAACGGCATATTGTCAAACCCTTGAACTTTAGGTGGTAGTGAGGCATTAGCCGTTGTTTGTTCTGAGTAAGTGTATCCAGAAATAAGTGGACCAATAAAAGCCATGATGACAACAAGTGACAACACAATAATACTCACTAAGGCCGCTTTATTTTTTCTGATACGAATCCAAGAATCTTGCATAAAAGTAAGACTTGGACGGAGAATTTTCTCATGTTCTGATTCTTGTATATGCGCGGGTTGGAATAATTCTTTTGAAATTTTTGGTTCTGTCATAATTATTTACCTCCCGACACACGGATACGAGGGTCAATCAATCCGTAAAGAATATCTACCACTAGAATAACGAAAACAAGCATACCTGCGAAGAGTAGCGTAGTTCCCATGATTACAGGATAGTCATTGGTTTGTATAGATGAAACAAACTGGCTTCCGATACCTGGAATACCAAAGATATTTTCAATAACAAGTGAACCTGTCATCAAGGCCACAGTTAATGGACCGATAACGGTAATAAGCGGAATCAGCGCATTACGAATCGCATGTTTCCAAGCAACTTCCACACGGTTATTCCCTTTCGCTTTTGCAAGCAACACATAATCCGAACCGAACACATCGATGAGCTCTGTTCTCATAAAACGAGCCGCTGTGGCGAGTGGGAACATGGCGAGTGCGAGTGCTGGCAGTATAGTGTATTCGAAAGTCCCCCAACCGGCAACTGGCAACCATTGTAGTTTGGCACCAATCCAATATTGTAGCATGGCGGCAAATACGAAAGATGGTATCGATTTCCCAAGTATCGCGATAAACGTACTGGTGTAATCGGGCCACTTATTCTGGAACATGGCCGCTATAACCCCTAGTATAATACCAAATAGTAGTCCGAAAACAATGGCTTCCACGGCGATTGTAATCGATGGACCAATCAGATTTCCTAGTATTTCAGATACAGGTCGATTATCCAATTGGAAGGATACCCCTAGATTCCCCTGTAATAAGTCTCCCATGTAGCGGAGATACTGCATTGGCACTGGATCATTTAGTCCGTACTGATCGTTCATAATCTGAATTTGTTCTGGCGTCATTTTAGCTTCGTTTCTATACGGTGAACCTGGTAGATATTGCATTAAAATGAATGTCACTGTTGCAATAATGAACATCGTAATAACCATATATAAGAGCCGTTTCAATCCATATTTAATCATCTCTACACCCCCCAAAAAATTTATTTTGTAGAATATTTTCTTATTTTATCATAAGCCTGCAACCATAGCGAGCTTTGTTTTCTCAATTCATTGTTTTTTTAAATTCTCGTATCCATTTTGGTGATGAGAGAACATCCTGATGCTTCTTTCTGAATCCCAAAACATATCAAATTATCTAAAAATTCATTATGATTATTCTATACTCAAATATAATAAACTGACATCTCCGCGTGTTTACCATTCGGATATGTAACGCATCCTAATTCATCATCAAAAGAGAGAGTATATAGAATATACTCTCTCAGGTTACAGTCAAGCATTTCTTAAATCGATATGCGTTTACTTATTTTCCGTCAATATACGTTGTTTTGAACGTATAGTCTGGACCAAACGCATTTTTTTGTAGATCTTTCACGTATGGTTGTTGCAAGAATGCTTTCGCACGTTGGTAAAGTGGTTGAATCGCATAATCTTCTTCAATTAGAATTGGTTCAGCTTTAAGCATTTCATCCCAACGAGCTTGTGTATCACCAGCAAGTGGACCCGCTGCTTGATCAATAATTTTATCGTAAGCTGGGTTTGAATAGCTCATTCTGTTTTGTGTGTTGCCAGTTCTGAACAAGTTCAAGAATGTTGATGGATCTTGATAGTCAGGGCCCCAAGCGCTTAGAGCGAAGTCATAATCTTGTTTTTGGTCATTCGCTAAACGGATTTTGAATGGTACGTTTTTAAGTGACACTTTAAGACCTGATAGATTTTTTTGCCATTGGTCTTGTAAGAATTCACTTGATTTTTTCGCATTTTCCGTGTCATCACTTGTAAATTCAAGGTTTAAGGAAGTAACGCCTAGCTCTTTCAAGCCTTGTGTCCATGCTTTTTTCGCTTCTGCTAAATCGTAAACGCCAACATCGCCAACTTCATCGCGGTAGTCTTTGTTATCTTTAGGATCGAAAGTGAATTTCTTAGGAACTAATCCGTTAGCTGGGATAGAACCATTTTGTAGTACTGTATCCACATAGCTTTGTTTATCAACAGACAATGCCAATGCTTTACGGATGTTTTTATTCGCTAATGGCGTTTTCTTACCATTACGTTCTTGGTTAAATTTAATGTAGAATACAGAAGATTCTTCTTCTACTTTATAGTCATCTTTATTTTTGTTTTGTACAGCATATTCAGCTGATAATAGCGCCTTATCTAGTTTACCAGTGTTGTATAGGTTAACACTTGTTCCAGAATCTTGAACTACTTGTACATTGATTTTATCAAGTTTCACTTTATCTTTGTCGTAGTAAGTATCATTCGGCACAAACGCCCAAGTTTTACCTGTTCCGTTCCAACCTGTTAACTTGAATGGACCATTGTAAAGAATACTATCGCTATCTAAAGCGTATTTGTCACCTTTACTTTCCACGTATTTTTGGCTAAGTGGGAAGAAGGTTGGGAATGCTAGTAATGAATCGAAATAAGCTGCTGGTTGAACCAAAGTTACTTCAAATGTATTATCGTCGACTGCTTTAACGCCTAATTCAGAAGGTTTTTTCTCACCTTTGATAATTTCAGAAGCATTTTGAACTAATCCATCAAATAAGTAGGAATATGTTGCTGCTGTTTTTGGATCAACGGCACGTTGCCATGAATATACATAATCTTTCGCTGTTACAGGGTCTCCGTTAGACCATTTAGCATCATCGCGAAGTTTGAATGTATAAACTTTTTTATCATCGCTTACTGTAGCTTTCTCAGTAGCGCCTGCCGGTTGTGCTACACCATCTTTATCAAGTGCATACAGACCTTCATTTGTTTGGTTAATTACGTTTAATCCAACTGCATCATCTGCTTTTGTACTGTCCGCTGATGGGATAAGAGCTGACTCCATCAAGTTCAATTCTTGTTTGGAATCCTTTGAGCCTCCACCAGATTTGGAATCGCTTCCGCCTCCACATGCTGCCAGTACTAAGCTTAGTACTAATGTTAATCCTAAAACTAAAAATAATTTAGATTTTTTCATTAGTAAACCTCCCTTTTTTATTTTTCAGAAAAATCATTTCGATTACTATTATACTCTAAAAATTTAGGCTTTGTAAATTATTTTTTCGAAATATACGAAAACAAGGATGAAAGTTATAAGTTATTGCAAAATTTCCACAAGATGACACAATTACTCTATTGCACCATTTGAAAGCATATACAAAAACTTTTGAAATCATTCAAGTAAACTATCTTACAATTCACTTTTCCCTTTTATTAAGTTTTCTGAATAAATAAATCGATTAAAATAATATCCCCCAAAGCCTCACTGCTTCAAACACGGTATGCACTTGAAAACAATGTTATTTCTGAAAGTACAACCACTCGAAAAGCAATCCACTAATATTTAGTAGGATTATATTTATTTATATACTTTTTTTCGCCATCTGTCTACATAAATACACTAAAAAATAAATAAACTTTTAAAAAAACTTTACAAAGCCTTAATATATGCGGTTTTCAGCGCTTTATTTAATGACAGAAAATTTCACTAGTTTTGTTAGATATTCAGCTTATTTAGGATTTCATTACCATTTTTACCTTTGCATAGAAGAAAGGCACCCCAAATTCGAATTCGGAGCGCACTTTCTACCTTTTCAATTATTTAATTTCAATCCATTGATACGAATACGGTGCTCCGAATAGATGTGTTACGAAACCTGTCATTTTTGGATTTTGTAGGGCTGCTACACCGTTTTGGTATAGTGGTGAAACTGCTGTGTCTTGTGAAATCAGGATTTTCTCAGCTTCTAGTAGGACATTCCAGCGTTCTTCTGGTTTTGTTGCCAATGTTGTAGCTGCTTCTTTTAGTAGTTTGTCGTATTCTGGGTTGGAATAGCTAGAACGGTTGTAACTGCTTGTTGTTTCGAATACGCCTAGGAATGTGGATGGATCTTGATAGTCTGGACCCCAACGAGCTAGTTGCAATTCGTATTGTTGTGTTTCATCCAATTTAAGGCGTGATTTATATGGAACGGTTTTGATGTTAATTTTTAGTCCGTCAAGGTTTGTCTCTAGTTCGCTTTGGATGTACTCGGACATTTTTTTACTGAACTCTTGGTCGTCGCCTAGGAATTCTAGTGTAATGTTATCTTGACCTAGTTCTTGTTTTGCTTTTTTCCAATAGGCTTGTGCTTTTGCTTTATCGTATGTTATTAAATCGCCATTTTCTTTACGGAAGTCTTCTTTTGTCGCTGGATTGAAGGTGAATTTCGATGGTACTAATCCGTCGATTGGTTCTGAGCCATTAGCAAGGACTGTATCTACCATTGTTTCCTTGTTGATGACTGTCGCGATGGCTTTACGAGCATTTTCGTTCGCCAAAACAGTCGCTTTTCCGTCAAGCTTTTGGTTGAATTTCAGGAAGTATACGAAAGCATCAAGACTTGATGTGAAGTCTGGGTCGCTTTGTTTTTGCTTCGCGTAGTCGCCAGAAAGTGTTGCACGATCTAGTTTACCAGTTGTGTATAGATTGACTGCGCTTCCTGGGTCTTTGATTACTTGTAAATTGATTTTGTCGAGTTTAATTGTACCTTTATTCCAGTATTTCGCATTTTTTTCGTACGACCATGATTTGCTTGTGTTATTCCAGTCTTTCATTGTGAATGCACCATTATAAATCATGTGATCGCTATCTTTCGCGTAATCCTTCCCTTGTTTCTCCACGTATTCTTCATTTTGTGGATAGAACGTCGGGAATGTCAAAAGTGAATGGAAATATGGTACAGGTTGTTCTAATGTTACTTCAAGTGTTGTATCATCAATTGCTTTTACGCCTAGCTCTTCTGGCTTCATCTCACCTGCTGTGATTTTGGCAGCATTTTTAACAACGCCACTAAAGATAACAGCGTATTCGGCCGCAGTTTTTGGATCTACTATTTTTCTCCACGAATATACAAAATCATTGGCTGTCACGGGTGTGCCGTTAGACCATTTGGCATCGTCGCGCAATTTGATTGTGTAAACGGTTTGGTCGTCATTGATTTGTGGATCTTCTTTAGCAACGCCTGGTTGTACTTGATCGTCTTTATCGAGGTAATATAAACCTTCGAACACGGTGTTTTGAGCCGTAAAACTGACACCGTCTGTTCCTTTTTTAGAATCCATAGATGGAATTTCAGCGGATTCCATCAGATTTACTGTTTTCTTCGTGGATTTATTTGCGTCATCTTTCGTCGCATCATTGCCTCCACATGCTACAAGAACCGCAGCCATTATGCTTAGCACAAGAGCTAGTACCCAACTTTTCTTCAATTTCATTTTTTACACTCTCCCTTTTTTGGATGTAAGAATACTATATACTATTTTTTCAGAAAAATAAAGTATTTTTTGTGAATTAGATTTATTTTATTATTTTATATAAATGCAAAAACCTTGCGCGCGTTAGTATTTTTAAGTGCTAAAGTTTTTTGTTAAGTTTAGTGAGTTAGTCTGAAATACTTAGATTTCTCTCATACGCATTCCCAGTTACTTTTTCGCCCTCCATCTCATTTAAAGCGTTTTCATAATGGCTATATTTAGGGAAAAGTTCACATTCTATCTACAGTAATGGCATAATATATGGCTTATACTTTAGTTGGGAGGTAGGAATTGTTTGTAACTCTCGAATTCAAAATAAACACATAAAATAGAAAAGGAGATTAGAAAAATGAAAACATTGTTAGCAGTAACATTAGCAGTAAGTTCTACACTAGGCGTGCTATTAGGGGTTATTAATGATAATCCTCAGCAAGCTTATGCTCAAACCATAAAAAATAACTCGCTCCATGAAGGGGAAACAGAGTTAGGGGCCGAATTTTTAGGGACTAAGAAATTTAATTCGCCTACATTCCCTCAAGCAAAAAATGGATATACCGCAAATGAAAATCAATTTACAATAACAGCTTCACCCTATCAAATCGGGAATACCTATGTTACTGGTACGTATTCTGGAACAGACTTAAGCGCCATCACCAAAGTAATGCTATTAGTTGACGGTGTTATTGTAAAAAACGGGGCTTTCAATCAAACTACAAATACATTTCAAATACATGCCAGTAGTCTCGTCACTAGTGTTAGCCAAAAAGTAGAAGTCGCTTTGTTTAGTGGAAACACTGAATTGAAGCGGGCAGCTGTATCTGTGTCTGTTCCTCCCGTCAATGATTATGTTGTGACTCCTTCCCCGTACCAAATTGGAAGTACCACAGTCACTGGCACATATTCAGGTACTAACCTAGATAAGATCACCAAAGTGGTACTACTAGTCGATGGCGTTATCGTGAAAAATGGGACTTTCAATCAGACTGCAAAAACATTCCAAATCTCTGCAGGTGGCCTTGTTACAGATATTTACCGCAAAGTGGAGGTTGCTTTATTTGATGGGAATAAAGAATTGAAGCGGGCACCTGTTTCAATTGTCAGCGATTACAATTTAGCAGTTTCACCCTACCAACTCGGAAACGCATCTATTATCGGCACCTACTCTGGAACTAACTTGAACTATATCACCAAAGTAGCACTATTAATTGATGGAGTTGCTGTCAAAGATGGTACTCTGAATATGGCTACAAAAACATTTCAAATCCCTACAAGTGGTCTTATCAAAGATGTGAATCAAAAAGTGGAGGTTGCTTTATTTGCGGGAAATATGGAAGTGAAGCGTGCAACAGTTTCAATCATCGGTAGTAATAACTTGATTGCTTCACCTTACCAAATTGGGCATTCTTACGTCACCGGTACGTATTCTGGCACTGACGCAGATTCAATCACTAAAATAGTACTGCTGATCGATGGCGTTATCGTGAAAAATGGTAGCTTCAACGCTACTGAAAGAACATTTCAAATTTATGCGGGTGGTCTTATCACCAGTAATAAACAAAAAGTAGAAGTGGCCATGTTTATGGGAAATCAAGAGTTAAAACGTACATCAGTACCTGTATCAAGCTACGGCGATTATAATTTGACAGCTTCGCCGCATAAGATTGGAAATACCTATGTTACTGGCACGTATAGCGGTACTTCCCTAGATGCTATCACAAAGATTGTACTATTAGTCGATGGTATTATCGTGAAAAATGGAGCCTTCAATCATACTACAAAAACGTTCCAAATCTATGCAAGTAATCTTATCACTAGTGATGCCAAAAAAGTAGAGGTAGCTATATTTGGTGATAATACGGAATTGAAACGCGCAACTGTGACGATTAATGCGAAATAATCGATGTCATCAAGAGGCACCCATTGACGAGACGTGACAAATATTTCTCTTCCTTCGATATATTTAAAAATGTCTAAAATAGAGCTTGTCCTAAAGTGCCAGATTGGTTGCTTCAGGGCAAGCTTATTTTTAACACCTTATTTCAATGTATACAAAAAAATGTGGTGGTCTTTTCAGGCTTTTTATGATAGAGTGGAGGAAGAATTTTGGATTGGATGGTGACATTTCTTGCTCAAGCGGGTAACAATTTTTGCGGTAATTCAAGAGATTTTGATTTTCTTTATTATGTTGACATTTTACTGGCAGGTTTCGTTGCTTTACTATATTAATGTTTCGTTTATTGTGTCAGCAGTCGTCTTTTTGATTGGGCTGCTATTGTATGTGATGCAGTCTGGTTTCTTTGATTTAATTCATTCAGGGATGCGTAAGGCGTTGCGACGAATGAAGCGTGAGGACGAGAATGAATTTGCAAATGTGCCTTTATCGGAATTGATGAACGTTGGTTATGTCAGTTTATTGCTTAGTTCTTTAGTGGTGCTTGCCACGAGCTTTATTGCACTTGCTTTTTATTATAATTGACGAGCGTACGATTTTTAGACCCATGTTAAACCATCAACTACCACTATTTTTGGCTGTCTGAGAGATAGAAAAATAGTGCTAGTCGATGGTTTTTTAATACGTTTATTTTTCCTATTTATGATCTAACAAGCTAGCCACCGAGTAATCATTCCTTCACTTAATCTGAAGCCTTATTTTGTAATCGTTTTCAAAAAGGGTTATTTTGTCACCAATTCACAGTATGTCTACAGTAATCTAGAAATAGATACAATATAATGGCAGTAGGAGCCATGTAATTATACGTCTGTCACTCCTAATTTCGAGGAACGTTGGGGAGACAAGAGAGAAAGGGTGTTAGCGAAATGAAAACAATTCTAGCAGCAACATTAACAGTGGGAGCAGTATTAGGGATATTATGGGGAATCATGACTCATCAGCCGCAACAAGCTTTGGCACAACCCAACGTAAACGATACCTTGATTATCACGCAATCCTATGGTTTAGTCGAAGGGTTTGCCATACCGCAAGCAGAGGTTATTTTTTCGGATACAAAAGGAAATACAACATCAACAATCGCAGATAAGACAGGCAAGTTTTCCCTGAATATTTCCAAAGAACTTCCATTGCATAATGGGACAATAAGTATTCGGCAAAAAATAAACGGAGTGACAGGCCCTACTCACACATTTACCGTTGGGTGGATGATGTCTATTTCAAAATGTACGGCAACAGAACTCACTGTATCTGGAAAGCCTAATACCGATATACAAATTCGAATTGGGAAAGAAACTATGTTAAGCCAAGGAAAAACAGATAATAATGGGAATTACACAGCAAATATATCCAATGTTCCCGTAGGAAGTGACCTCACGATCATTCAAATGAACGGAGGAATAGAGTTTCACAAGTCTTATAAGCTGCCTCCTGTTCCCCCTAAGTTTACCGTCACTGAGTCAACGTTAGCTGGAATTAAAGGAATCGGTTTACCTCGTGGAATAATAAGGGAACATCAAGGTATCTATGGTTATTATACTTCCGACAATGGAACATTTCTTATAGGTTTTCCTCTATACTCGGGACAACCTGCACTAGGCTCCAAACTATATTATTATCAACTGAAAGATAACCGTTCTGGCCCTGCACAAGAAGTCCTTGTAGGATGGTCACAACACGTCAATCCAGTGACAGAAGCTACATCTGACCTGACTGGAACTGGAAAACCGAACACACAGACACGTGTCCAAACAGAAAATGGGCAACTTTTAGGACAAGGGACATCAGGCAGTAACGGGCAATACGCCATCAACATTACCAAGCAAAAAGCAAACACCAAACTTCAGGTGATTCAAACGATAGCTGGCACGGATTATATGTCCACCATAAGCGTAGAAAAAAATTCATATACAGTCAGCCCTTTCCCCTTCCAACTTGGTAATACCGCTGTTACTGGTACGTATGCTGGGACTAACCTTGATGCTATCACCAAAGTCGTCTTGTTAGTCGATGGCGTCGTCGTGAAAAATGGAGCATTCAATCCTGCGACTAAAACCTTTCAAATTTATGCAGGCGGTCTTATCACCACCCTGCAACAAAAAGTCGAAGTCGCTCTGTTCCATGGCAACACAGAACTTAAGCGGGCGCCTGTATCCGTCACTGGCACGTATAACTTAAGCCCTTCCCCGTACCAACTTGGCAATGCCTCTGTTACCGGTACGTATGCAGGGACAGACCTCACCACCATCACGAAAGTGGTACTACTCGTCGATGGGGTCATTGTGAAAAATGGGGCGCTGAATACTTCTGCCAAAACATTTCAAGTCTACGCAAGTGGCCTGATCACGAACCTACAACAAAAAGTCGAAGTCGCCTTGTTTAGTGGAAATACAGAATTAAAACGCACACAAGTATTCGTCGGTGGCAAATATAATTTGATTCCCTCCCCCTTCCAACTTGGAAATACCACTGTCAGCGGCTCGTATTCGGGCACTGGTTTAGAAGCGATCACCAAAGCAGTCTTGCTCGTCGATGGGGTTGTCGTGAAAAACGGGGCGCTAGATCCAGCTACCCAAACGTTTCAAATTTATGCCGGTGGGCTCGTTACAAGCACGAATCAAAAAGTGGAAGTCGCCTTGTTTAATGGTACGGTAGAGTTGAAGCGTGCGCCTGTGACCGTATCTGTCAAAAAGGAATATAGTCTAACCGCTTCCCCCTATCAAATGGGAAGTCCCTCTGTCACAGGTAGCTATTCTGGTACAGATCTAAGCGCTATCACGAAAGTTGTGCTACTAGTGAATGGAACTGTCGTGAAAAATGGGGCTTTAAATACGACCGCAAAAACGTTTCAAATTTATGCAAGCGGCCTCGTTACAAACGCTAATCAAAAAGTCGAAGTGGCTTTGTTTAGCGGAAATACAGAGCTAAAACGCGTGCTCGTAACAGTGAAGTAGACACCGATTTAAGAAGTAGTTCCACCGATGAGTTTTATGAAGCATTGACGCATGACACATTTCTTGCTATTATGAGGATATATATTTGAAATGTGTTAGCAAAAAGATTAGTAAATTTAGGCATCGCTTCCTTTAGAGAATCTGTGGTTGGTGAAAACAGATAGTGACCTTTTTTGAATGGACTTTTTGGCATCATTTGTGAACGGTGAAGTAGCAAATGGCGGGTTAGACCGTTATCTCTAGAAATGTTGTTACATTTCGCTAAGTGGCTTCGCGTTCGGAGCACTTAGGGTGGTACCGCGGATTTTAACGTTCGTCCCTATTTTTCATGTAGGGATGGGCGTTTTTTTGTAGTTAATTGAAGGAGGAAATGATAATGAAAAAGACAATTTTTTCGGGAATTCAACCGAGCGGTGATCTAACTTTAGGAAATTATATTGGGGCTTTGAAGCAATTTGGGCAGTTTCAGGAGGATTATAATTGTTTCTATTGTATCGTGGATGAGCATGCGATTACTGTCCCGCAAGACCGCTTGAAACTGCGCCAAAGTATTCGTAATTTAGCGGCGCTTTACTTGGCGGTTGGGCTTGATCCAGAGAAATCGACGCTATTCATTCAGTCGGAGGTTCCGGCCCATGCGCAGGCTGCTTGGATTTTGCAGTGTAATGTGTACATTGGTGAGTTGGAACGGATGACGCAATTTAAGGATAAGTCGACTGGTAAGGCTGGTGTGAGCGCTGGTTTGTTGACGTACCCACCTCTGATGGCTGCAGATATTTTGTTATATCAGACAGATCTTGTTCCAGTTGGTGACGATCAGAAACAACATATTGAATTAACGCGTGATTTGGCGGAGCGTTTTAATAAGAAAAATGAGGACGCAAATGTGTTTGTTGTCCCAGATATTTATGTTGCGAAAGCAGGCGCTCGTGTCATGTCACTGCAAGATCCGACACGCAAAATGAGTAAGTCAGATGAGAACAAGAAGAACGCGATTTTCTTGTTAGATCCGCCAAACGTCATCACGAAAAAAATTAAGAGTGCAATGACGGATTCTTCTGGAGTTGTGCAGTTTGATAAAGAGAATAAGCCTGGTATCTCGAACTTGCTTTCCATTTACTCCGCGATGACTGGCGAATCGATCAAGGATTTGGAAGCCAAGTATGATGGCAAAGGATACGGTGATTTCAAATCAGATCTTGCTGAGGTTGTCGTTGCTGAGCTGGCGCCTGTTCAGGAACGCTATGCGCATTTTTTGAAGTCGCCTGAACTCGATGATATTTTGGATCAAGGTGCAGAGAAAGCCGCTCGTGTTGCTAATAAAACGCTGAAAAAGATGGAAAATGCGATCGGTCTAGGTCGTAAAAGAAGAAAATAAGAAGAAATCCCGTCTTGATTTTTCCAATTGGAGAAGCCAAGACGGGATTTTTAGATTAGATAATGTTTAATTCTACGTCGATGTTACCGCGTGTTGCTTTTGAATACGGACAAACTTGATGTGCTGTTTCTACTAGCTTTTGCGCTGTTTCGGCATCGACGCCTTCGATATGGACGTTTAGAACAACACCGATTTTGAAGCCGTTATCTTCTGGGTCGCTGTACAAAGAGACGGTTCCTTCTACTGTGCTTGCTGCTTCGATTTTTTGTTTTGACATCACAAGTTCTAATGCGCTGTTAAAACATGCCGAGTAGCCGGCTGCAAATAATTGTTCAGGATTGGAGCCAGAACCACCTTCGCCGCCTAGTTCTTTTGGTGATGAGATGTCTTGAAAAAAGATATTGTCTGGCGAATGTACTTCGCCTTTACGTCCACCTGTGTTGATAACTGTTGTTTCATATAATTTTTTCATGTTTCGTTCCTCCATTATTTTCTTGAATTTTGGTCGTCAGTTCTTGTATTCCCTGCAACATCTGGACGTAATCTTCTTGCGTAAAGGCAAGCTTAGAAATGCAATCATCGACACTTGAGAATACGGCTTGTTTCATATCGATCGCTTTTGTTGTGAGCTCGATGTACACTTTGCGTTCGTCTGTTTTACTACGGGATCGTTTGACTAGGTCCACACCTTCCATTCGCTTCAACATTGGTGTTAAGGTTCCGCTGTCAAGCATTAGGTGGGTACCAAGCTCTTTCACGGTTTGCTTCGGTTCTTCCCAAAGCGCGAGAAGGACTAAATACTGAGGATAAGTAAGGTGAAAAGGATCTAGCGCCTGTCGATAAAATTTCGTAAATTCACGTGAGGCGGTATAAATGGAAAAACATAATTGTTCTTCTAGGATTCGTGTTTGGCTTGCCATGATTCTTCCTCCTATTTAATTTGTGCGCAATTTAATTGTAAACCATCTTTTTGATAAAGGCTATTTTTTTGCTCAGGAAAAAGGAGATACCTTTAAAATCAGGCATCTCCTTATGATTTATGATTGATATTTCTTAAATACTAATGTCGCGTTGTGTCCGCCAAAACCAAAGGAATTGGACATCGCAACGTCAACGTTCATTTCGCGAGCTACGTTTGGAACATAGTCTAAATCGCAGACTGGATCCGGATTATTTAAATGAATCGTCGGTGGTACAATACTGTCGCGAATCGCAAGTACACTGAAGATCGCTTCGATTCCGCCAGATGCGCCCAGCGTGTGTCCTGTCATTGATTTTGTGGAGCTGATGGCAAGTTTTGGAGCGTTATCGCCGAATACAGTTTTGATGGCTTGTGTTTCGTAATCGTCATTATACGGTGTACTCGTTCCGTGAGCATTGATATAGTCCACCCCATCCACGCCAATTCCAGCGTCATTTAACGCCATCTTCATCGAACGGGCGGCACCTTCTCCACCTGGAGCTGGAGCTGTGATATGATACGCGTCACCAGTTGCACCGTAACCAACAATTTCAGCATAAATTTTAGCACCACGGGCTTTGGCATGTTCTAATTCTTCTAAAATGAAGATTCCTGCGCCTTCTCCGATGATAAAGCCATCACGATCAGCATCAAACGGGCGGCATGCTGTTTCTGGATCGGGATTTAGTGACAAAGCTTTATTGGCAATGAAACCTGCTACCGACATCTTCGTGATTGGCGCCTCGGCACCACCAGTGATCATGATGTCCGCGTCTCCGCGTTGAATCACTTTGAAAGCATCACCAATTGAATTTGTCGCAGTCGCGCATGCTGTCACGGTTGCTGAGTTAATGCCTTTTGCGCCGTGGCGAATCGAAACTTGACCACTCGCCATGTCTGGGATCATCATCGGTACGAAAAACGGGCTAACGCGGCGATGTCCACGATCTAAAAAGACTTCAAATTGTGATTCAAATGTTTCCATTCCACCGATTCCTGAACCGATCCAAACACCAACACGTTCGGCATTGGAGTCGTCTATCGTTAAGCCTGCATCTGCAACCGCCATATCAGAACTTGCAATCGCGTAATGCGTAAAGCGGTCCATTTTGCGGGCGTCCTTCTTCTCAAGGTATTTCTCGATATCAAAATCCTTCAGTTCCGCAGCTATTTTGACTGGGTAATCATCTGGATTAAGCCGTGTAAGTTCTGCAACACCGTTGACACCTTTTTTGGCGTTCTCCCAAGCTGTCTGGGCGTCATTACCTATTGGAGTAACGGCACCAACACCTGTTACTACGACACGTTTCTTCTCCATTATTTCATCTCCTCTTCTACAATTATCACACAAAAAATAACTTCCGCTAAATGAACGGTAGTTGGTCATACAAAAAATGCTATTACTAATAACAAAATATAAAAAGACACCTTCATTATATCATAAATAAAATCCAATTTCTTAAAAAGTCGTTATTTGTTCGGCTGATTTAAAAAATAGTCTGGGATCAACTTATGTTATCCCAGACGTGATAGTCGCTTATTTACCCCATTTAAGGATTAGCGCGCCCCATGTTAATCCTCCGCCAAAACCAACGAGCAGGATGTTGTCATCATCATTAATGCGGCCTTCTTCTACTGCATCGACGAGCGCTAACACGATGGAAGATGCGGAGGTATTACCATATTTGTGTACGGTTTTCATCAGTTTTTCTTCTGGTAAACCTAGGCGCTCGCGTGATGATTCCATAATGCGGATATTTGCTTGATGCGGAATGAGTAAGTCTAGTTCTTCTTTTTCCATTCCTGCTTTTTCGAGAACGCGTAAAGATGCTTCCCCCATTTGACGCACTGCAAAACGGAAAACTTCACGGCCGTTCATGTATAATTTGCGTTTTTCATTGAGGTTGAGGTATTTTCCGCCAGATCCGTCTGAACCGAGATCAAAGGAAAGCAAACCACGACCGTCAGATACTGGTCCCATAACAACTGCTCCCGCGCCATCACCAAATAGAACGGCTGTGCTACGATCATCCCAATCTGTAATTTTGGATAGTTTATCTGCGCCCACAACGACGATATGCTTGTACGCACCTGTTTGGATGAATTGAGCCGCTGTAACTGTACCAAATGTGAACCCTGCGCAAGCTGCTTCTAAATCCATAGCTGCTGCTTTATTGGCGCCTAAACGGTCTTGAATAATGTTACCCACAGATGGGAAATTAGATTCTTGTGTGACTGTTGCAACAATAATTAAATCGATATCTGCGGGTGTCAATCCAGCATTTTCGATTGCTGCTTTGGCTGCTTCATAAGCCATATCATGTACATATTCATCATCACGTGCAATGCGACGTTCTTCGATTCCAGTTCTTGTGCGAATCCACTCATCGGACGTGTCCATTATTTTTTCTAAATCTGCGTTCGTTACCACGCGTTCTGGTACGTATTTGCCTACACCTAAAATACCTGCATTCATTTCGTATTCCTCCAAGAAAAATTAGTTTTGAAACGACTTAACTCGTTTCGGGATATGACATATAAAAAGAATAATTGCTGGTTTTGCGAACTTGTTGGTGGTAATTTCGGGATTTTTGAGCCTCGCGCATTTCGTGTAGTGAATTGGCGAGGCTTTTTGATTTTGTAGCTGTTCCCAATCTAGCCTCGCACGCCATCCCCTCGGAAATAGTGGTAAACACGGCAAAAGCTTAAGTGATAGCTTTCACCCTGCTTACCACTATTTCTGTCGGGGATGAACGGGCGTGTTCGGTTTTTTTATTACCTGGTCCTAATTTTAACAGACAATCATACATTTAACAATAGAAAACATCTGATTTGGCTTGTGAAGAAGTACATTAATATGATATCATGACCCAAAATTCTTTCATCCCATTCTCCCACTCTCTTCTTCCTAAATTAAACCAATGAAAAAAATTTTATACATCAGGAAATATTGTCTCCAAGCATGGGCGCCAAAATCCTCCTCCAGCAATACTACATTCACGTCTTCTTTTTCAAAAATGCCGAAAAAGAGCTGACTCACAATGCCAACTTTGACACCTTGAACAAGCTCCAATTAAACATATTTAAATAAAAATAATAACTAATGGAAATAGAAAACTTCCCCGTTATTTGATTACTCGAAATAGAAACATCAGCATCTATTGAAATTTGGTGCTATATAGTAATATTCCCAACAATAGCATCTGTCATACGAGCCATTCGTGCAATATTTTTTACATCATGCACTCGAAAAATACGACAACCTTTTGATATCCCGAAAACAACAGTTGCGCCCGTCCCTTCCATTCTTTCGTGCACTGGTAAATCCAATACTAAACCAATGGTAGATTTCCGACTCGTTGCCAGTAATACATCATAACCTAGCACTACAATTTCATCTATGTGGCGCAGTATCTCTAAATTTTGTTTGTCCGTTTTTACAAAGCCAAAGCCAGGATCCAGTATAATATGCTTATCAGGCACCCCTACATCTTTACATATTCCTACACTTTCCAACAAATCATTTTTTACATCTTCCATAAAATTAGTATAATTGGAATCTGAACGATTATGCATTAAACATATCGGTATGTTATGAATTTTCGCAAGTTCTGCCATACGACGATCGTATTTAGCACCCCATTCATCATTCAACATATTAGCACCTGCTTGAATTGCAAGTTCTGCAACCTCACTACGCCAAGTATCCACCGAGATAACAACATCAGGAAATGTCTCTCGGACAGCTTTAATTACTGGAATTACGCGCTTTATCTCTTCAGAAATAGAGACATAAGAATAACCAGGCCTCGTAGAAACACCTCCAATGTCGATAATATTGGCACCATCTCGAATCATCTCTCTCACATGCATAGTCGCGTCTTGTACTGTATTGTATTTTCCACCATCAGAAAACGAATCTGGAGTAATATTTAAAATCCCCATGATTAAGCTCGGCTGTTTAATTAATTCATTTTTACTCATCATTATCCCCCTCTTTGAAGAATATGTACCTCAGCTTTGTCTGCTACAGCGCTTAATTTAGTGCTTATCAATATAAACTGATCCCAAAATCAGGAATAGTTCTGGCGTAAATTTCTGATATATGGGCCACATTCCAAGCTAATTACGCCTAAACGGACTTTTTCCCAGCTGTCGAATAGTGAATCAAAGTCTCTAAATTATAAATCACTATTTTATTCCTTACTAATACTAGCAATCGATCGATAAAGTACAAACAAGCCTAAAACTTGGCACTCCATTTTCATAAACTCGACATATATATCATTTACTAAAAGCTAGGTGTAAAACACGGTTCATTAAAACAATCGTGCAACATATAACTGATGTTGCTACTACTTGAGAAATTAATACTATTATAATAAATAAAACAGCCTAGTAGCGTATTTTCATCATATATTCATAAAAGATTCACACATGAAAATTTTATGAATATATGAAAAGGCTTACAAAATTATTTTACCTTAGCTCTGTCTTTATGACCATTCTATTAAAAATAAACAAATACTTGGTCAATCTCTCACTTTTATGCTAGAATGAGTGGAAGAAACCTTGAACGGAGGTGTTGTGTCATGCGTTATATCATTACATTTTTCTGGGTGTTTATTTTGGCTCAAATGTCTGAGTATGTTGCGGCTTCAGTTATTGCAACGACTTACGACTTCACAATGGGAACAATTATGGCGGTCGCTATCTCTATCGCGATTTTCCTTATTCCTGTTTTAATGCCGAAAGAAAGCGAAACCTACGATATCAAATAAAAAAGTATGTTGACCAATCCATTTGGCCAACATACTTTTTTTGTTATTCTCCTAAATAATATTTATTTGTTGGTTTTAATTCCGCATCCAATTCGTACACTAATGGTACACCTGTTGGGATCTCGAGTTCCATTATATCATCGTCACTAATGCCTTCGAGAAACTTCACTAGTGCGCGCAAGCTATTACCATGTGCTGCAATAACTACCCGTTTACCGCTTTTGATTTCAGGGGCAATCGTGTCCATCCAATACGGAATCACGCGTTCTAATGTCACCTTCAAATTTTCGCCTGTTGGGATCGCGCTTGTATCAAGCAACTGGTAACGGCGGTCATTTTTTGCTTGGCGTTCGTCGTTTTCTTCCAACAATGGTGGCAATGTATCGTAGCTCCGACGCCATAATTGTACTTGGTCTGCGCCGTATTTGTCTGCAGTTTCTTGTTTATTTAAACCTTGAAGGGCACCGTAATGACGTTCGTTCAGACGCCATGATTTATATACTGGTATCCATAGTTGCTCGGAACCTTCTAACGCGTAATCAAGCGTCTTAATCGCGCGGGTTAGGACGGATGTGAACGCGACATCAAACTGAAGGCCCGCTTCTTTAATGAGCTCTCCTGCTTTTTTTGCTTCTTCCACACCTTGTTCTGATAGGTCAACATCATGCCAGCCTGTAAATAAGTTCAGTTTGTTCCATTCACTTTGCCCATGACGAATCAATACTAATTTCATTTCTTTCATCCTCTCCACGTTTCATTTTCGCTTCCATTTGCTTTTTTCCCTATAAAGTATAGTATAAAACTCCTCACCCAAAAAGCAAATCTGAGTAAGGAGTTTATCAACAATTATTCGCTAACTATCTCAAAATCAAACTGTCCATCTTGTAGTGTAATCGCGACCTCGGAATGTGGCATGATCTTTCCAGCAACGATTTCGCGAGCAAGTGGTGTCTCGATTTGACGCGTGATATAGCGTTTTAGAGGACGTGCACCATACACCGGATCGTATGCTTCCTCGGCGACAAAGCGTTTTGCATCATCAGTCATTGTAATTTTGATTTCTTGACCGGCTAGCCGTACTTGCAACTCAGCAACGACTTTCTCCACAATGCCTTTAATATTCTCAAGTGTTAGCGGTTTGAACAGAATAATATCATCTACCCGATTCAAAAATTCAGGCTTAAATGACGCTTGCAAAACTTCAAGGACATCTTCTTCCAGTTTTTCCGAGATCTCACCGTCTACCGTACGTTCTAGCAACATCGTTGAGCCGATATTGGATGTCATGATAATCACTGTATTTTTGAAATCGATAAGACGACCTTGTGAATCTGTGATACGCCCGTCATCGAGTACTTGCAACAAAATATTGAACACGTCTGGATGCGCTTTTTCAATTTCATCGAGCAAAATAATCGAGTAGGGGTTGCGTCGCACGGCTTCGGTTAGCTGGCCGCCCTCCTCGTATCCGACGTAACCTGGTGGCGCACCGACAAGCCTGGATACCGCGTGTTTCTCCATGTATTCTGACATGTCAATCCGAATCATATGATCTTCGGAATCAAAAAGATTGAAGGCAAGCGCTTTGGCAAGTTCTGTTTTTCCGACACCAGTTGGGCCTAGGAAAATGAACGAACCGATTGGGCGGCGCGGGTCTTTAATGCCGGCACGTGCACGAATCACAGCATCACTGACTAACTGTACCGCGTTTTCTTGACCAATCACCTTTTCGTGTAGTGAATCGGCGAGTTTCAGCAGTTTTTCCCGCTCTCCTTCGACCAATTTCGCTACTGGAATTCCGGTCCATCTGCCGACAATGTCCGCGATCTCATTCTCCGTCACTTCTTCTTGCAAAAGTCGATCCTCATTCGCGGTCTTTTCCCGGTTTTCTTCTTCCAACATCGCCAGTTCCTTTTCTACCTCAGGGATGCGACCGTGGCGAAGTTCAGCAGCTTTATTCAAATCGTAATTGTTCTCTGCTTCTTCTAGTTCATGACGCAAATGGTCAATCTGTTCGCGAACTTCACGAATTTTGCTAATCTCACTTTTCTCAGATTCCCATTTGGATTTCATTTTGTTGGCTTCTTCTTTGTAATCCGCCAGTTCTTTTTGGAGCATTTCCAAACGGCGAACACTAGCTGGGTCTTTCTCTTCTTTGAGTGCCGCCTCCTCGATTTCTAACTGCATCACTTTACGCGTTACTTCGTCGAGCTCACTTGGCATCGAATCGATTTCTACGCGAATTGTAGCACAGGCTTCATCGACCAAATCAATTGCCTTATCTGGTAAAAAACGATCCGTGATGTAGCGATTAGACAAACTCGCCGCCGCTACAAGCGCGTTATCATGAATATTAACCCCATGATGAATCTCAAAACGCTCTTTCAAACCACGCAAAATCGATACGGTATCTTCGACGGTTGGCTCTGGAACAAGTACTTTTTGGAATCGACGTTCTAGGGCAGGGTCTTTTTCGATGTATTGGCGGTATTCATCCAGTGTTGTTGCCCCAATACAATGAAGTTCACCGCGAGCAAGCATCGGTTTCAACATGTTACCTGCATCCATCGCACCGTCCGTTTTTCCAGCTCCAACGATCGTATGAATTTCATCGATAAATAGTAAAATCTCACCGTCACTATCCTTCACTTCTTGCAGGACGGCCTTCAAACGCTCTTCAAATTCCCCGCGATATTTCGCACCGGCAATCAAGGAACCGATATCAAGCGATATAATCGTTTTATCCTTCAAGCCTTCTGGCACGTCTTTGCGTACAATTCGTTGCGCCAAGCCCTCCACAATCGCGGTTTTACCAACGCCTGGTTCTCCAATTAAGACTGGGTTATTTTTCGTTTTTCGCGATAATATTCGGATGACATTGCGAATTTCGGCGTCGCGACCAATGACAGGATCTATTTTTCCGGTCCGCACTTCGGCAACTAAATCGCGACCATATTTTAATAGTGCTTCATATTGTTCTTCTGCATTTTGTGTTGTCACTCGTTTTCCTCCTCTGATTTGTAGTATCGCTTCGTTCAATTGTTTTTTCGAAATCTGAATCGCTTCCGTGATTGGGCTTTTTTTCTGATTCATAACGGCGAGTAAAAGATGTTCCGTTGATACATAGTCATCTTCTAGTTTTTGGCGTTCCTTCTCAGCGTCGGCGATTAGTTCATATAGCGAGCTACTCATTGCCTGTCCGTACTGAACATTACTTCCCGTCACACTTGGTAATTTCTCCATCGCAGCCTTTATAACGCCAACTAACTGTTTCACGTCGACTTCTGCTACCTCATATACCCGTTTGGCAAAATCGCTATGTTCTAGTAGTGCTGCAAATACGTGCAATGTGTCGATTTGTTGTTGCTTGCCTTCTACGGCTAATTGTTGGGCTGACGCGATCGTCTCTTGGACCTGTTGTGTAAATTTCTGCATTTCCATTGGATTAACGCACCTCGTTTCATCATTTTATTTACCTGCTTTTTTTCATTATAAGTGGTCTTATGTGAAAAATCCTCCGCTCTAAGATGGAGTTTTTTCTAATCTGACCTTTACTGACCATATAGTTATTATAGTCTTTTTTAACCATTTTGTCCACGGAAAGCGGCTGGAAAACTACGGCTTTTTATTTTTATTTTTTCGCGTATAATGAAAGTAACAGGAGGCGATTTGTGATGGGGAAAAAAGATGATTACAAGATTCAGTTGGAAAATATCGCGCATGTGGCACCGACAATGAATGCTGGAACAACGATTCTCTTTGTGATTCACGGTAAGCTCGTGATTGAAAAGGGGCGCCACGATTTTTCGCTTGTAAAAAATGATTTGATTGTCCTGAATCATAATGAGTACTACGCCGCGCGTGGCGATGATGAAACAATCGTCGTTCGCTTACATATGACTAGTCCCTTTTTTGCTTCGTATTATGCCGACTACTTCCAGTTTGCTTTTGATTGTGTATCCAATACGATTGATACTGGGCGCGAGCGGATGATTGCTCTGCTACGGAAGTATTTGGCGGAAATGATGATTGCCCAATCATACAAAACGGAGAGCAGTCAACTCGAGATACAGAGCGCTATGTTTCAAATCATGCTCCTCCTCACCCGCTTTTTCAAAAAGGAACTGGTACTAAAAGAAGGTGCCACTGTTCATGATACCCGAATTACGCGAATTACACAGCAGTTGGAGCAGCGCTTTGACGAGCAGATAACGTTGCAAGATATCGCAGAACAGGAATTCTTGTCGGTCTCCTATTTATCGCGTTATTTCAAAAAAGTGACAGGACTCGGATTTTTGCAATATTTGACGCAGATTCGCTTGAAGCATAGTTTGGATGATTTACGCGCAAGTTCGGCTAACATTTCACAAATTGCACAGAAAAACGGTTTTTCCTCTCCTAAAAATTTTACGACATCCTTCAAAGCCTACTATGGAAAAACACCTGCTACGTATCGTCAAGAGGCGTTAACCAGCCAAGCCTCACCGGAAAAAACGGAGGCAGCTTCGACGCAGACAAAACAAATCGCGCAATCACCTGATATTTTAGTGCAACTCGCGCAATACCGCCAAGCTGCGGAGCAAGTCAGCCTTGTCGATGAGGCTCCTTTTGAGAAAAAAGTCATTTCTTTATCTGCTAATAAAGCGACAACTGCGATTCCTGACCCGCTACATATTTTGATGATTGGTGAGCTAAAAGAAGCCTTGAAAGAGAATGTGCAGACACAACTCATGCTAGCAAAAGCGGAACTTCGCGTGCGCTATGTCGGAATCAGGCATTTAATTGGAGGCACGACGCTACTTCCTGACAAGGAAACCGATGAGAAATTACCAACCTCTTCTCCGTATGCCAACGCTGATTTGGCAATTGCCTATTTACAAAAACTCGATTTGCGGTTGTTCATCCGAATGGAATACCAGGAAACGATTGCTAATGAACCGCTTTATTTTCAAAAATTAGAGCAGTTTATGCGCCATGTTATGCAGGTTTTTGGGCGTGGTTTTGTTAGCAGTTGGCACTTCATGTACTTTGAGCCGCATCGAACGGCGGTTCCAAAAAAAGAATTGCAGCGTGTTTACTTGAAATTACAACAATTATTGAAAAGCTTTGATGCGCGAATCCAAGTTGGCAGTTATTTACCTTTTTCCGAGCGACGGGAAATGCCGCTACCCAGTCATGAATGGATGGTCGAGACGGCGGACGCCATCGATTTTGTGGCGTTTAATGCAAACCAGAACGAGGCGGTTGATTTCAGTAAAAGTGCCAATGAAGATTTCTTCGTGACGCAAGATTATGTTTTGTCAAAAACAAAAAAATTGAAGCAGTATTTGAAGCAACTTCAGATCGATAAACCCTTAATCCTAGCCAACTGGAACACTTTAACTGGGAACACGCGTTATACTAATGGCACTTTTTTTCGGGGCGCTTTAATTTTTCAAACTGTGCTCGCTGTGAGTTCAGAGGTGGCAGGGCTTGGTTTTTGGATCAATACAGAGCTTTATGAGGAGGAATTGCGCGAACATACGATTCGGCTTGATGGACTCGAATTATTCCACTTCTTCAACGGGAGGCGCCCTGCTTTTTACGCGCTACAATTCAAAGAACGTTTGCGAGGAGAAATCATAGCTCATGGAGAAGATTTTGTATTGACTGCGTTTGAGGACGGGTATCAGTTAGTTTTGCTAAACTGCACACATTTTAACCCGCTTTATTCTGTGGAGGATTCATTTTTGCGAGCACATCGGAAGGAATGGCATATTCGATTGCACGGATTTTTGGCTGGGCATTATCAATTACGAACATTCCAGTTTGATCGCGATAACGGGGCGCTGTATTCGAAGTATTGGGAACTTAACAGCAAGTATGGCTGGGATCAGGAAATGATGAATTATGTTGTCCAGGCTTCCAGGCCAACGCTTTCGGTAAGTGATGAGGCTATCAGCGATGATTGGTCCTTTTATGCTTACTTGGATATGAACGCGATTCATTTTTATGAATTTAGGCGTACAATATAGCAAATAATGAGCCTAGTACAAGAAGCTTTCAAATGAAAAATAGTGATACAAAATCCCAGTTGTAGATTTTGTATCACTATTTTTGTGATGCCAGCGCTCGATTTGCGCGTAGCAGGATCCACGTCCCACCCGAAAAAATGGGTCTCGTAATTACTGCCTATTTTGTCTCGGCCTACTTAGTTCTATACCCTTTCTCCCTCTCCATCTCTGCACACCATCCTATAAATATTTATGAAAGCTTTAAGAAATCTTTGCTTCATATTAGATTTAGTTCGCTATACTTTTAGCATGCAGGAAATTCACTCTTCTTGTATTGTCGTTACGAACAGGGGATAAAATAATTGAAACTAGCTATTTCAATCGTGGAGGTGTCATTATCATAGTAAGAAATATCAAATACAAAAAAGAAGGGGTTGAAATATAATGACAAGAACACAAATATATAAAGAAATAGATACATTCAGACTTGTAGCCGCTTTACTGGTCATCGCTATTCATACCTATCCATTTCTATCATTCAGTCCAGCGTTCGAAGTTATGTTTAGTCGCGTATTTGCTCGGGTCGCCGTGCCTTTCTTCCTGATGGTATCGGGCTACCTCCTAATCGGTCCATTTGTGAACAAGCCTTTTTATCCAAATCTTTCACGAATTAAAAACTTTTTGAAAAGAACAACTTACGTTTACTGTATTGCGATTCTTCTTTATCTTCCATTATCTGTTTACACTAATAAAATTTCTTTTGACACTTCTATTATAAGCACCTTGAAAATGATTTTTTTCAGCGGGACTTTCTATCATTTATGGTATTTTCCGGCGACGATTTTAGCCATTGCTTGGATCACTTTTTTATTAAAAAACATCTCGTTTACGTCAGTATTTGTCATTAGTATTGTATTGTACGTGATAGGGCTTGGTGGCGACAACTATTATAACTTTATTCAAGTATATCCTGTGATGGAGAGCTTTTATAATATTATTTTCCAAATTTTTGGGAATACTCGCAATGGATTATTTTTTGCCCCACTGTTTATCATGTTGGGCGCACTAGCTTACAAAAACATGCAAGTGGAACAACGAAGTTTGAAGCGATCGGAAATTATTTTATTCGTATGTAGCTTGCTGATGCTTATGCTAGAGGGCGCATACATACATTATTTAACAAAGCCAGCGTATGATGATATGTACATTTTCTTAGTACCTACCTCTTATTTATTATTTAGGTGGCTAATGACCTTACGCTTACCAGCTATTAGATATGCACGACCATTATCTTTACTACTTTTCTTATTGCATCCAATTGGAATTCTAATCGTCCGAGCTATTGCTAAAATACTCCATTTCGAAGTATTCCTTATCCACCACAGCATGCTACATTACATAGCAGTTGTCCTCATCACACTTGCTTTATCCTATATGTGCTTGTGGGTAAGTAGCAGTAGATTTTGGAAACATGCCAAACAAATCTTAAACCCGCGATAGGCTTGGCGCAAATGTGCTTCACCATATAAAAAGTCAGATGGAAGACCCCCTGTTTTTAAACCAATGAATCTTCCATCTTCTTCATGCTTTTACTGTCTGTTTCATGTTCGGAAGGAAGGCCACGATGACACATGTGATAATGGCCGCTACGGCGATCGCTATGAAAACCGTTTGGTAGCTTCCAAATGTGCCGACTAGTTGCGCAACAATCATCGGGGCAAAGACGCCGCCAAGTGTTGCGCCTGTATTGACGACGCCGGTTGCTGTTCCAACAATGGATTCGTGTAGCCGTTTGAGCGGCAAGGTGAACATCGTTGAAAAAATCATGACGGAACACATGTAGCATAGGAAAAGCCAGAATGTTAGCACGGCAATACTTTCGGAGCTGTAGACAAGAAGCGCTGCGCCCGCTGTAATGATCGATAGGACAAAAATGACACGTTTTTCGCGATGTTGGAAGTATCGACCGACAATGTAGGCTGTTCCAAAACTGCCAAGTAAGCTACCCAGCCCAGCGATGGCCACGATGACGGAAATCATGATGAGGGAAACGCCGCGCTCATCTGCTAAGTACGTTGGCGTCCAATTAGCAATCGTATAGAGCACGATATTGATACTACACATCGCGATAAATAATAAAACAACGACGGGATTGGTAAGCACTTTCCAAAATGGCATGGAGGCTTTTTGCTTTGGTGCACTGCTCTGTTGCTTTTCTTTATGCATATTAGGCAGTTTCCAGATGACTAGAATAAGTGCTAAGACAAACAGAAAAGCGATACAAAATACGGCGCCACGCCACCCAAATGCTCCGATAACAATCGGGATAAGTAGCGGTCCGATAATCGATGCGATTCCTGACGTGGAGATCAATATCGACTGAGCCCATGTTCTTTTTTCCATAGGATACGTGTCTGTGACGGTTCTTGCTGAGGACGTTGGATAACCCGCGTGACCAATTCCTGCGAAAAATCGCGCGGCAACTAAGGCTATCAGCGTCGAAGCGGAACCAAAGACGATTGATGCTATTGTAATGATGGATAGCGAGATAATAAGAACAAATTTGGAGCCTAATTTATCATTTAAATAACCAAATGGGATTTGCATGATTGAATAACCAATGAAAAAGGCCGAGAAAATATAGCTCTTTTCGTCAAGGCTCAAATTCAATTGCTCTGCAAGTGGTACCGCGATAACTCCAATTACTAGTTTATCGATGTAAATCGCGATGTATCCTAGAAATAAGATGGGCAATATCCCTTTTCTTTGTTGCGTTTTTTCCATGTCTCTCTCCTCCGATTTTTATTAATATGATTTATTTGAGGGAACTCTTTTTGGTAGAACGCTTTCATTTTTATTATAGCACCTGGATTTAATAGAACAAGGAGTTTTCTAAAAATTTGAAATATAGTTAAAAAACATGCCCCTTTTTTATGCTTCATCTTTTTTAGAACGGATCGAGGACAAAAATTAACCGTTTTCATAGCAAAAATTCTCTTATATATTACAAACCATCTGACTATAATGGCATGGAGGGAACCTTTTATATGAGGAGGAGAATGGATGAAACAGGAATTGTTAGAGAAATTGACGCAAAAGCAGGAACGAATAATCGAGATACGGCGTTATTTACATGCGCATCCTGAGCTTTCTTTTCAAGAGGAGAATACGGCGAAATATATCACTGCGTTTTATGAAGACAAAGCCTGTGATGTACAGACAAATGTTGGTGGGCACGGTATTGTAGTCACCATCGATAGCGGGAAACCTGGCCGAACCTTAGCAATTAGAGCAGATTTCGATGCCTTGCCGATTCAGGAAGAAACAGGACTTCCCTTTGCTTCTCAAAATTTCGGTGTGATGCATGCGTGTGGGCACGATGGACACACAGCGTACATGCTTATTTTGGCAGAGACGTTGATCGAAATGAAGGACCAGTTCACTGGGAAAGTTGTTGTTTTGCATCAGCCAGCCGAAGAAACGCCTCCTGGTGGTGCCATCGGGATGATTCGAGATGGTTGTTTGGATGGCGTCGATCATGTGCTTGGCATTCATGTCATGTCTACCATGCCAACCGGTGAAATTGCGTATCGCGAGGGTGCTATTCAGACTGGCAGGGCCTCTTTTAAAGTGAAAATTACGGGGCGCGGTGGACATGGTTCCTCGCCACACATGGCAAATGACGCGATCGTTGCAGCAAGCGAGTTCGTCATTGCCCTGCAGACGATTATTAGTCGCCGGCTCAATCCTTTTGATGTTGGTTCCATCACGGTTGGCTCATTTGACGGGAAGGGCAGTTTTAATGTGATTAAAGACGCGGTGGTGCTTGAGGGTGATGTGCGTGCAATGACGGAAGCAACGCGTACCTTGATTGAAAAAGAAATACGGCGCCTCTTAGATGGACTCGCTGTAATGTTTGGTATCACCTATGACCTTGATTATGAGAATGATTACCCTGTACTCGTGAACGATGTAGCGTTGACGGAATTTGTGGCAAAGACGTTGCAGGAAACGGCGATGGACGAAGTGACCACGATTACACGCTGCGAGCCACAGCCTCCTTCTGAGGATTTCGCCTACTACGCGAAAGAACGGCCAAGTTGCTTTTTCTATGTTGGTGCAATGCCGGCTGATGGTATTTTCTATCCGCATCATCACCCAAAATTCGATATCAATGAAGCATCGTTACTCATTGCAGCCAAAGCGATGGGTACACTTGTCGCCGACTACACACAAAAATAAGGAGGAAAACTACTATGCGTGAAAAATTAATGAATATGATCGAGGAACGGACAGAGGAAATGATTGCAATCAGACGCCATCTCCATGCGCATCCAGAATTATCGTTTCATGAACAGGCAACAGCCGACTATGTAGCTAAGTTTTACGAAGGTAAAGATGTCGTTATGGAGCGTGAAGTCGGAAATGGGCACGGAATCATCGTCACGATTAATGGCGGCAAACAAGGAAAAACATTAGGCTTACGCGCTGATTTCGATGCACTTCCGATTCAAGAAGAAACCGGACTCCCCTTTGCTTCACAGCATCCTGGCGTCATGCATGCGTGTGGACATGATGGGCATACCGCTTACCTACTCATCCTTGCTGACTGCCTGATTCAACTGAAAGACGAGCTCCCTGGCACTATCAAAATGATTCACCAACATGCAGAAGAAACACCACCTGGAGGCGCCAAAAGCATGATGGAATCAGGACTTTTAGATGATGTCGATACTATTTATGGTATTCATGTCTTCCCTTTTTTCAATGCTGGGGAAATCGGATATCGTAGCGGATTTGCGATGGCTGGTCGGAGTTATTTCAAACTCGGCATCCAAGGAACTGGCGGACACGGCTCCTCTCCACATATGGCCAACGACGCGATTGTAGCGGCATCCTATTTTGTCACCGCGATTCAAACCATCGTCAGCCGTCGCCTCAATCCTTTTGAGACTGGTGTCGTAACGGTCGGTTCCTTCGATGGCAAAGGTAGTTTTAATGTGATTAAGGATTACGTCGAGCTTGAGGGCGATGTTCGCTATATGACGAGTGCAACTCGCAAGCTGATTGACAAGGAGGTTCGCCGTATCGTGACCGGTTTGGAAGCGATGTATGGCATCACCACGACGCTCACTTACACCGACGACTATCCCCCACTTTACAACAATCCCGAAGCAACGAGCGATGCTGTGAACTACTTGCAAAAAGGGATTGGTGACTATCTCACATCCGTATCCGAAGCTGAAATGCTCTCTGGTTCAGAAGATTTCGCCTACTATCTCGAAAAAATCCCTGGCGCATTCCTCTATGTCGGAGCAAAACCAAAAGGCGTCGACAAACCGTATTTCAACCACCATCCAAAATTCGATATTGATGAAGATTCACTTCCAGTGGCAGCGAAATCCGTCGCGGAGATTGTGTTGGGGTATTATAATCAGAGTTGAGTTCCCCATCACTTTTGTTTGCCCTATAATCCCAATATACCTATAAAAAACTTTTCCAAATATTTTGGGAGAAGTTTTTTTACTTATATATTTTATTATTTTTTATCGTCACATTTCCCACGTATTTGTATGATAGATAATAAAAATGTAGCTATTATGAATCTTTAGTGACAACTCACTATATGAGCTATTATTATTTCTTCCACCATGCTAAAATACTTTGGTAATTGATTTTTAAATTAATCAGAAAAGAGGAGTCGACAGCAAAGTATCATATAAACACCTTTGGCAAAGCGATATCCGTCATAAAATAGCAGGTGTTGTGAAGGCGATGGGAACACTGTATACAGAAGGAACCTACAGTATCCCACAAATAGTTCCAGGAGCCAATGAAGGGCTAGCAAAACAAATGGCAGCAACAGCAGTACTTGCCCTTTTCAAAGACAACGAGCCAAACACAAATACACTCAAACCAACTACAGCCCAAAAGACAATTGATTTTGCCCAGAATATGATTAACGTAGTTCTAGATTCAGCCGTAAAAGCAAGCGTTCAAAAAGAGCTAGACAAAGCACAAAATTTACTGGATGCAGCAAATACCTCTTTAACGATAGTTCCATTTAAAATCGGTACAGACAACTATATCACTGGACAATATACTGTGATGTGGCGAAAATCAGCCTCACTGTCAATGGTGTAGAAGGTGTTAAAGTTCCTGTTACACCATCCGATCTTAAATACTACGCAAAAACCGTCATTCTGAAAGATACAGACAACGTGACGTTAACCGCTTTGACAAAAATGGTAAAATACTTGGCACCAAAGCAGTCCCCGTCGAAAAACAACCGGTCACAACTGGTTCTATCACTTCCATCAATCCGTTTAAGATTGGTACAGATAACTATATTACTGGAAAATACTCTGGTAACGTGGCGAAAATCAGTCTCACTGTCAACGGCGTAGAAGGCGTTAAAGTTTGTGTCACTCCACCAGACCTTAAATACTATGCAAAAACGGTCATTCTCCATACAACAGATACAGCGGTACTAACCGCATACGATATCAATGGTAAAGTACTCGACACAGAAACTATCAGCGCAACAAAATAATAATTTCTAATGAAAAAAGAAGAATTTCTCCTCTGCAAGATGAGATTCTTCTTTTTTTGATTACGAAATCAGCGTCGCCCTGTAATCAAATGTAACAAGAATAAATGCAAGATATCCAAATACAGACTAAGCGCCAATACTAGCACATCCTTCATCATCACATCGCGCTTCACAACCTGTATACAGCGAGAACATTAACGTGCCTGCCTCTGCGAAATTCATTGACATCAGCGAAATAACAATGACCATAAATAGCGCCGCAAATAATCTTTCTACTATGAACGATAAATTGATTTGCATTTTTTTGCCAACAAATCCGAATACTGTGAAAGTAACGGCTGCCATCGCGAAGATGGTTTGCCTTGAATACAGCTGTGATTGAGTTCACGATCATTTTATTTTTCCACAAGCTTCCAATATGCCTACTCATCTTAGCATGTTTATGAAATTTGTTTTTTTTTTATCGTCACATTTTCCACGTATTTGTATAGTAGTTAAAAAAACAGACGATATCCTGAATCTTTAGTGACAAATAACCGTATTAGCTACTATTCTCTATCGTACCATGCTAAGATACTTTGGTGGTTTATTTTTAAAAATCATCATGATAAAGAGGTATGTACAGCAAATTAAAATAAATCTTTTGTGTATAGGTACACAGATTTTCGTAGCAAGTAATAAAAAACAAAAATGAAAGAGGTTATAACAAAATGAAAAATCCAGTGAAGAAAATAGTCAGCGTATTGACTGTAACATCCATATTAGGAACGAGTATCGTCACACCGTTTAACGTATTTTCCGAAACACCAGTAAAAGCGGCATCTGTCAGCTCTAAAACGGCATCAGATGCAGTACTGGCGCTTTTCGCAAACAACAATCCAAGCACTAATGTCCTAAAATCGACCACCGATCAACAAGCAATCGATGCGGCACAGCAATTAGTAGACGCAGCGGTGGGGATCACCGAAACAGTGAGATCGAACATGCAGGCAACTATCGTGCAAGCGAAAGATTTATTGAAAGTAAGAAATACACCACTAGACTATAGCCTACTTGCGGACGACGCAGATATAACATCAACAGCCATTACAGGAATAATGGGTCAAGGCGTTACAAGTGTGCGCCTACTTATAGATGGTGTTGTGAAGGCAACTGGGACATTGAATGCAGACGGAACCTATAGCATTCCCACAAACGATTTCATCACACAAGGCTCAAAAGTCGAAGTAGCAGGATATAATGGAACGACTGAAGTAGCACGACAAACAGTAAAAGTCAGTAACAATGAAAGACCGCTTGCACCAGGAGCAAATGAAGCGTTAGCGAAGACAATGGCAGCGAATGCAGTTATGGCCCTGTTCCAAGATAACAACCCTACCTCAAATGTACTCAACCCAATGACGGCTCAAAAAACCATTGATTTTGCCCAAAATATGATTAATGTGGTCCAAACTCTAGCCGTAAAGGCCAGTTTGCAACAAGAATTAGATAAAGCACAAATCTTGCTGAATAATTCGCCCAATTTCAATTTATCCGTAGTTCCATTTAAACTCGGTAAAGATAGCTATGTCACTGGACAATATTCTGGTGACGTAGCGAAAATCAGCCTTACTGTGAATGGTGTAGAAGGCGTTAAAGTTCCTGTTACACCGTCAATCCTTAAATACTATGCAAAAGGCGTCATTCTGAAAGATACAGACAACGTGACGTTAACCGCTTTTGACAAAAATGGTAAAGTACTTGGCACCAAAGCCGTTATCATCGACAAACAACAAGTCACAACTGGAGCTATCACTTCCATCAACCCGTTTAAGATTGGTACAGATAACTATATTACTGGAAAATACTCTGGTGACGTGGCAAAAATCAGCCTCACTGTCAACGGCGTAGAAGGCGTTAAAGTTGGTGTAACTCCACCAGATCTTAAATACTACGCAAAAAATGTCATCTTAAAAGACACGGATAATGTGACGTTAACAGCATACGACACTAATGGTAGAGTACTCGACACAGAGACTGTAACCATCGCAAAACAAGTGGTCACAACTGGTTCTATCACTTCCATCGACCCATTTGTAATTGGTGCAGCAAACTATATCAATGGACAGTACTCTGGTGATATAGCGAAAATCAGCCTCACAGTCAATGGTGTAGAGGGCGTTAAAGTTCCCGTTACCCCACCAGCTCTTAAATATTATGCAAAAACGGCCATTCTTAACACAACAGATAACGCGATATTAACCGCATACGACATCAATGGCAAAGTCCTCGACACGAAAACAGTTAGTTTAAAAAAATAATAACACCTTAATAAAAACAGAAGATTTTCATATCCCGCTGAGGAGAAAATCTTCTGTTTTTTTGACTATTGAGTATTTAGCAGTTGATTTCATTCGTACACTCGAAGTTTATTCAAGGTCAATTCCCCTTATCAACTACGTCCCGTAAACAAGCGCAACAAGAACAAGAATAAATTCAAGAAATCCAAATACAGGCTAAGTGCCAAAACCGGTACATCTTGCATCGTCACATCGCGTTTCATGATTTGATTGAAATCAAACAAGATATACAGCGAGAACAATAACGTCCCTGCTCCTGCGAAAATCGTTGACATCAGAGAACTCAGCGGGAAAAAGATCGAGATTAGCGAAATAACAACGACAATCAGTAGCGCTGCGAACAATCCTTTAGCCATGAACGATAGATCGGTTTTCATTTTTGCGCCAACAAATCCGAGTACTGTGAAAGTAACGGTTGCCGTCGCGAACGCCATCAAGACCGCGTTTCCAGCTCCCGCATCTAAATAATATTGTAATGTTGGCGCCAGTACTAGCCCTGTCACAAAGGCAAAAGCTAATAATAAGCCGTATCCGATTTTGGACGCGCTCTTACTTTTACGCACGAAAATCATCGCAATTAGTAAGGCAAACTCCAACACAACAAGCGGAATGTAGAACGTCATCGGAATACCTCTCCCAATCACCGTCCCAAGGGTCGCCATCACTAAAGATATCACGAACCAGTTCAGTACTTTCTGCATAATTTCGGCTTTCGTCGCGCCTGTCACCGTGTGTTCAACACTTCTATATGTTTCACTCATTATATTCACTCCTATCCAATTCTTCCGTTAGTATACCATGTGCCATTGTCTTTGGAAATAGCTTCAACTAAGAAAACACCGCCAAATAACACTCCTTCCAAAATATTGAAACAGCGCTTCTTCTTTATTTAGCTTGCTTTCATGTTGATTAGATTAAGCTCTTCTATATGACTTCAATCATACCAAAACCCATACCACGCATAGATCCTATACCACCTTGAACAAAATGATTCAATAAATATGGCTTTCCAACGAGCTCAAACTTACCGAGCGAGCAGGCAACGTGAAGATTATAACAAATGACGACAGTTTTCTTAATCGCGACTTCGCGAAATTCTAACGCTTCGATATCTGATTTCACATATTCTCCGAACTTATCGCGCAACTGAAAATATAAATTCCGTTTTAATATGGCTTCAAAATCGTCCTCTTCCCACCAATAAAACCAATCTTTCTTCGTTTCCTTATTATGATCGCGGCACACAATTGGTGATAAGGTTTTAAAAGCCATTCGTTCAGTGACAATCTGTTCTTCTTTTACAATTTGAATGTTGGTCACTCGAATCTGGTTCATCGTTGAAAATGGTAGTAGCTTATCTCTTACATTCATTAATGCGTTGTAATAATTAATACCTAATTCAGCATCAGCAGTCGCGAAATTGATCACGATCTTCTTTTTTTCTAACTCAATAATAGCCCCGTTAAATTTTGGTTTTGGAAGGTATACAGAGAAAGTAAAATTCTTTTGTTTATTTCCGCTGTACATCTCTTTGTACTTGGCTTCATTTGATTTCGATAGGCCTGCTTTCATCACGCTGACAACTTTGCGCCTATAGTCTGCAGGAATTTTATTGGAAGCCAGCTCGCAACTAATTTTCAGTCTCATCCCAATCCTCCTCTTGATTGTTTCCACCCAATACTAATATATCACCATTTGGCATATACATCCAATGATAACCATCCCTTTCTTTCTCAAACTATTTTTAGTACAATTAATGAAGAAAGCTGTTTAAACAAGTCAGCAAAATCGGAGGGAAAGATATTGGGGAAAGCTGTATATCATGATATTTATGTAGAATTAAAAAAGGATATTGATAATGAGCGATACGCCTTCAAAGAAATGTTACCTACAGAACATGCTCTTGCGGGACGCTTTGATTGTAGCCGAAATACGGTTCGTCGTGCCATTTCAGAATTAGTGAAAGATGGCTACGTGCAAAGTGTCCGCGGGAAAGGTGTCATGGTCATTCACCAACACGAGTCTATTGAATTCATGTTTGGCGGCGTGGAGAGCATGAAGGAGTCTCTGATTCGCAATCATAAAACGTTTCAAACAAAGGTGGTTCATTTCGAGGAACTGGAGGTGGACGCAGCATTATCCGCAAAAACGTGGTTGCCAGTTGGAACTCAAGTTTACTATATCAAGCGGCTGCGTTTCGTCGAAAATGAGGCGTTGATTCTTGATGTGAACTATTTTGATCGTAACGTGGTGCGTAATTTGACACCTGAACGGGCGGCTGAATCTATCTATGAATACATTGAAGAGGAGCTCCGCGTCAAAATTGTGACTTCCAAGCGGTATATTGTCGTTGAAAAAGCGTTAGCTGATGATAAACAATATCTCGATTTAGCAGGCTATGATTGTTTGGCAGTCGTGAAGAATTACGCCTATGATGCGAACGGCACAATGTTCGAATACACCGAATCACGCCATCGCCCGGATCGCTTTGTGTTCTTTGACTCGGCTCAACGATTAAAATAAAACACTCCACCTAAACTCCACTTTCACGCGTTATAATAGAGTAAATCGTGTTTTTTTAAGGAGGTTTTTATGAAGAAAATATTAGTTGTAGAAGACGATCCCAATATTTTAGAAGTCACCAGTGCCTTTTTGCTTTCCGAAGGCTATGAAGTCGTGCCTTCGGAAAACGGTATGGAGGCTTATGGTATATTTGAGTCACAAACATTTGACCTGATTATTATGGATATTATGATGCCGAAAATGGATGGCTATACATTATGCGAGCTAATTCGCACGAAATCTGATGCACCGATTTTGATGCTCACAGCTCTTGGTGAAGAAGATTCCGAATTAAAAGGTTTCGAGCTTGGTGCTGACGACTATATTCAAAAACCCTTTTCCTATAAAGTGTTGCTAAAACGTGTGGAATCATTGTTGCGTCGCGTTTCACCTGATACAACGGATGGCTCGATTTTATTGGAGATCGCTGAAATCAGCCTAAACACAGAAACCTTCCAAGTAACAGCAGGCGGCGATCCGGTCGAGCTAACCCGCAAAGAATTCGACATTTTGCGATTGTTAATGAAAAATCCAGGCCGTGTCTTCACACGTGAAATGCTACTTGACCAAGCTTGGGATTATGAATACATTGTCGACACCAAGATTATTAACACACATATCAAAAACTTGCGCAAAAAACTAGCTACCGACAAAATCCAAACCGTGAGGGGTGCTGGCTATAAAATGGATTACTAAAATTCGCGCCAAAATCAGTGCCAAGATTTTTTTCATCACGTTAGCACTACTACTTGTCTTCACGGTACTTATTTACGCAATGTTGCTCTGGTTCCTACCTAATTTTTATTATGATTATAAGAAGCAAAAGCTAGATGATGGTGCGGAACTGGTCGTGAAAGCTTCTAAAACCGGCTCGCTTCAGGACGTAGAAACTGCGATGGACGATTTTGCAGCGACAAATAATATTTCACCATTTTTACTGAATAGCGTGAATCAAATTGTGTATATTCCATATGTTGAGGTTCAAAGTGGTCTAATGACAACGAGCATAACCGCCTCTGTACCTGTGGCCACCACCGATGCATCAGATAGTAGCACTAGCATCGAAAAAAGCATGACCATCGATAATGTGCCCTACACGTTACGCTACTTTATCAATATCCAACCACTCACAGATATTTCTTCCGTATTGCTGCTTTTTGCGCCCTATTTCTTGATTTTTGTGGTTGTTTTAAGCTTTATTTCCGCTTACTTCTTCTCAAAAAGAACAGTGAAACCACTCCTTCGCATGAATACTGTTGCGAACAAAATGGCTCGACTCGACTTTTCTGAGGAGTTACCAGTCAAATCCACTGATGAAATCGGGCAATTATCCCATCATTTGAACGATATGGCGCGCGAATTAGAAGGTACGCTGATCGATTTGCAGAAGGTGAATGTACGGTTGGAGGCAGAAATTGCGAAAGAACGTGCACAAGAAGAGACGCGCAAACAGTTCATAACCGCCGTTTCGCATGAATTAAAATCTCCAATCGCTTCTGTGATGGGACAACTCGAGGCGATGATTCACCGCATTGGACCTTACAGTGATCGCGATACGTATTTGAAACGTTCCTATGAGACGATGGAGCAAATGTCTGCGCTCGTGCAAGACATGCTGGAAATTTCGCGCGTGGATAGCGCTGATTTCGAAACGAGCAAGACGACATTTAACCTCTCAAGCTTTATCACAGACTGCATCCAACAGGAGAAATGGCATCCAGAAGCTGCCCATCGACAAATCCAAAACAATATAGCACCTGATGTATTCATCCACGCCAATCAAAAACTAGTAGAAAAAGCATTCACAAATGTGATTCACAATGCTTTTCAATACTCACAAAATGTAGATACGATCGAGATTTCTCTAAAAAGCTCCCAACAAGGTTGGTATTTTTCCATCTATAATGATTCCCCAGTCATTCCTGAGGAAGAACTCAGTAAACTATTTGATGCCTTCTATCGCCTCGAGAAATCTGGTAATAAGACGACAGGAGGAAGTGGGATTGGTCTATTTATCACCGCCACATTCTTGGAGAAATCAAAACTTTGCTATCGGATCGAAAATAAAGAGCACGGCGTTCAATTTAGCATCTGGCAAGACGAATCCATCAAAACTACACTTTAGATCCACCATATCTCCATTTTCTTTGTGTAAAGTTAGTCTTATCAAAGAAATTGGAGGTTTTTTTATATGGATTTTATCAGAAGAGCATGCATCAGCATTTGGGCTAAGAAAGGAAAATCGCTCCTAATGCTCATCCTACTATTTGTACTATGTAGCCTCGTATTCGCAGGATTCGCGATTCAGTCGGCTACCGAAAAAAGCACGGACATTGCCCGCAAAAAATTAGGTGGTGATGTGACATTAAACTTAAATATGGACAAGTTAATGAAAGAGATGGAAGCCGGCAAACAACCTGACGAAGTTCCTATCCTGAAAATAGAGGATATCGAAAAAGTAAAGAACTTAAAGCAAGTAGCAAGCCATCAATATGTGGTGGATGCCTCCGCGGCCAAAGTTGATAAGGGACCCATCAAGTCACCGAAAAAAGACGATTCAGAAGGTGGCGGTCAGATAGCGATGGCTAGTGGCTCCGATGGTAAAACACCAGACATGCCCGACTTCATGATCAGTGGAACAAACAACACAGACGGCGTCGCTAAATTTAAAAATGGTAAAGAGAAAATCGTCTCTGGAAAAGGGATCACCGACAAAGATAAGGGCAATGTCGCAGTAATTGAAAAACGATTCGCTGACCAAAACAAACTCAAAGTCGGTGATAAATTTAAACTCAAAGAAATGAAGACAGGTAAGCCCATCGAATTTACAGTCCAAGGTATTTACACGAGCAGTGAAGCCACTGGCTCACAGCAATTCCCTGTTGATTTCATGGAACCCGCGAACAAAATATATGTCCCTATCGACGCAGCTATGCCCTTTACACATGATGGTTCGTTGACTTCTGCCACTTACACCATGACCGATCCACAGCTGATCAACACCTTCAAAAAAGAAGCCATTAAGCTAAGTAACGTAGACAAAGACTTCTACAAATGGGATGCTAACGACGAAGCTTACAAGAAAATGATTACCCCCATTCAAAATGTCGCATCGTTCGCCAATGTTATCGTCGTGATTACCGCACTCGCTGGAGGACTTATTTTAGCACTACTCGTCTTGCTATCCATCCGCGAACGCCGTTTCGAAATGGGTGTCTTGCTCTCACTCGGTGAAAATAAAACCAAACTAATTGGGCAATTCCTTGTCGAAGTCATCATTATCGGTATGATCGCTTTCTCTGTCGCTTGCTTCACTAGTCAACCAATCGGTCAAGCAGTGACCAATCAAATGCTCGCAAAAGAAGTCGAGCAAGCAAAAGATGATGAAGCCAACCAACCCCAATCAGGCGCTATGGTCACCTCGTTTGCTGGATCTGGTGAAGAAGATAAACCAAAAGGAGAAGCCATTGATTCCGTCAATGTCGATATTTCCAGACAAGATATGGTAGAAGTCGGCGGTATCGGTCTACTCGTAGTCATCGTCGCAACCCTACTCCCTTGCCTATTTATCATCAGGCTCCAACCAAAAATGATCTTATCAAAAAATGATTAAAGGACAGGTGAACCTATATGGAAAAAATTCTAAGTTTAAATAATATCTCATACAAATACCAATCTGGTGGCAAAAGCCAAACCATTTTACTAGACGCATCTTATGACTTCAACGCCGGCACGTTCTACACTATTCTAGGCCCATCCGGATCAGGAAAAACAACGATGCTCTCCATCTCATCCGGCCTCGACGTGCCAAGCGCTGGCCAAGTTCTTTTTCAAAAACAGAGCATCGGTGGCTCCCTCTCTTTACAAAAATATCGAAAGAATCATTGCGCCATCATTTTTCAAGCTTACAATCTGATCCCTTACATGACCGCATTACAAAACGTCATCACCGCGATCGGTATCCAACATCCAAGCATGAAAAATAAACGCACCCATGCGATCAACGTTTTAACTGAGGTCGGATTAACCGAAGATCAAATGAAGCGCCCCGTCTTACAGCTCAGTGGTGGGCAGCAACAACGTGTCACCATCGCTCGTGCCCTTTCTGGTAGCGCCCAAATCATCTTTGCCGATGAGCCTACAGGTAACCTTGATGGTGAAACCGCTGAGAAAATCATCTACTTGTTCAAAGCTCTCGCACATCAAAAAGGAAAATGTATCATCATGGTGACGCATGACAAATCCATCGCCAAACAATCCGATATCACATTAACCTTGAAAAGTAAGCAACTAGTAGAAACAATGTAACACCAAACCCTCGCTTTTGCGGGGGTTTTTCTACCTTTCCGAAAATTTGTTTAAACAAATTTTAAAAAACGCTTGCATAAGTTGTTTAAACAACTTATAATAAACCTAATGAAATCGATTACATTTTGAGATTTAGCTTAGAAAGAGGGGAATTTAAGATGGCAAAGGTGACAAAAAAGAATGTCGCAGCGATTATTGCGGCAATTGGTGGCGAAGATAATATTAACATGGCAACACATTGTATCTCCCGCCTCCGTTTTCAGCTCAAAGACGAATCTATCGTAGATGAAGCCGCATTAAAGGAGATCGATATCGTTCGTGGAAATTTCAGTTCTAATGGACAATATCAAGTTGTTATCGGACAAGGTACCGTCGACAAAGCTTATGAAGAACTCGTTCGCCAGACCAATGTCAAAGAAGTGACAACTGCCGAACTCAAAGAAGAAAACGCAAAAAAACTCAACCCACTTCAAAAAATAGTGAAAATGCTGGCCGATGTTTTCATTCCTATTTTGCCGGCGATTGTTGCCAGTGGTCTTTTACTCGGAATTAATAATGTTCTCGTCGGTGTTGGGATTTTTGTAGAAGGTAAATCGCTTGTAGATATGTATCCGAACCTTGCTGGTATTGCTGGTATGATCAGTATGATTGCCGGAACTGCTTTTGCATTCTTGCCGGCGCTTGTCGGTTGGTCGGCCGTAAAATATTTCGGTGGAAACCCGCTGATGGGGATTGTTTTGGGTCTTGTGCTCGTCAATCCAGCCCTGATGAGTGCCTATGATATCGGCGTGAAAGAACCACATTATTGGAACTTTTTCGGGCTTGAAGTCGCACAAATTGGCTATCAAGGTCAAGTATTGCCTGTTCTCGTGGCCGCTTGGGTATACGCTTCCATTGAGAAAGCCTTACGCCGCGTTATTCCCGATGCGTTCCAGCTTTTGATTGTCGCACCAGTTACATTGCTCGTCACAAGTGCGCTATCCTTGATTGCGATTGGACCGATCACCTTATGGATTTCCAATTGGATTACAGACGGCATCGTTAGCTTGTCGAGCGTTTCGCCGATCATTACTGGTGTCCTATTTGGTGGATGTTTCGCTCTGCTTGTTATTACGGGTATGCATCACGCCTTCCTCGCTGTCAATTTACAACTGATTTCAACGACCGGCAGAACGATGTTTTGGCCAATTCAAGCGCTTTCCGATACGGCTCAAGGCTCGGCGGCACTGGCGATGGCTTTCGTCACCCGTGATAAAAAGAACCGCAGTATCGCGCTCACATCCGCGCTTTCAGCCTATCTTGGCATTACCGAACCCGCGATGTTCGGGGTCAATTTACGCGCCAAGTACGCCTTTATTTGCTCGATGATTGGCGCTGGGCTTGCCGGTGGATTCATCGCTTATAATGGTGTTATCTCCCAATCAATCGGTGTCAGCGGACTGTTCTCGATCCTATCCATTACACGCGCTGGCTGGGGAGCTTATGCGATCGGCATGCTCATCGCAATCGGCGTACCATTTGTATTAACAATAATTATCGGACTCGCAAGACGAAAACAAGGAAATGCAGGATTTTAGGAGGATTTTTAGGATGAATAACGAATGGTGGCAAAAAGGAACAGTATACCAGATTTACCCGCGCAGTTTTAACGATACAAATGGAGACGGTATCGGCGACATTCGCGGCATTATTGAAAAACTAGATTACTTAGCAAAACTCGGCATTGACCTGCTGTGGCTTACGCCAATGTATGTATCCCCACAGCGCGACAACGGCTATGATATTGCAGACTACTTCGCGATCGATCCACAATACGGAACAATGGCTGATTTTAACGAACTTTTGAAGGAAGCACATGATCGTGGTTTGAAAATCATGATGGATATGGTCGTCAATCACACGTCCTATCAGCACCATTGGTTTCAAGAAGCGTTAAAAGGCAAAGATAATCCGTATCGCGATTATTATATTTGGAAAGACCCTGCGGCAGATGGCGGGCCTCCAAATAATTGGCTTTCTAAGTTCAGCGGATCCGCTTGGGAACTTGACGAAGCATCCGGTCAATATTACCTGCATCTTTATGAGGTCAGCATGCCCGATTTAAATTGGGAGAATCCAAAATTGCAAGAAGAAATCTATAGCATGATGGCTTGGTGGGGTGAAAAAGGCATCGACGGATTCCGTTTGGATGTTATCAATAATATCTCCAAAAACCCTGATTTCCCGAATGATTCGCTGGCAACAGCACAAGATGACGGGCGTAAATTTTATGTAGATGGACCGCATGTACATGAATATTTGCATCAAATGAACCGTCGTATTTTTGATAAGTATGACCTGGTGACAGTTGGTGAAATGTCGTCAACTACGCCGGAGCAATGTATTAAATATACAAACCCTGATCGGCAAGAGCTTTCCATGGTATTTAATTTCCATCATATGAAAGTGGATTACCCAGACGGGAAAAAATGGGCGAGCGCCCAATATCGTTTGACCGACTTGAAACGCGTGATGGCGGAATGGCAACTAAAAATGGCAGATGGTGGCGGTTGGAACGCGTTGTTTTGGACCAATCATGATCAGCCGCGGGCGCTGGCTCGTTTTGCAGATGATCAGGTTTACCGTGAACAGAGCGCGAAACTACTAGCCATTATCTTGTTTGGCTTACAAGGCACGACTTACGTGTATCAAGGCGAAGAAATCGCGATGACCGATGCGAATTTTACTAATATTTCGCAGTACGACGACGCGGAATCTCGCAATGCCTACAAGCAGATGCTAACAGAAGGGATTTCCGAAGAAGATGCATTACAGATCTTACGCCTGAAATCGCGTGAAAATGCTCGGATTCCAATGCAGTGGAACGATGACCTTCATCACGGCTTCACAGACGGAAAACCTTGGTTGGCGCCCATTCATGAAGATACCTGGACGGCTGAGAAAGCACTCGCGAATCCTGATTCTATTTTTTACACCTATCAACGCCTCATTGCAATGCGTCGCGATCAGGCTATTTTTACAAATGGTGATTTCACATTGCTCGACGCAGATAGTGAAACGATTTACGATTATGAGCGCCATTGGAACGGAGAGACACTACTCGTTGTTGGTAATTTTAGCGCAGAGGAGCATGTTTGGACCCTCCCCGAGCGTTACCAAGATAAAAACTGCCAAATTTTAGAATCAAATTATCCACATGAGGCGGTGACAAATAAGATTGTATTGCAACCTTACGAAGCACTGATGCTACACATAAAGTAGAGCCAAACCTCATAGCTTCTGAGCAAATGCTAGTATCGACACGGAGAAGCTCTAATTCCCTTCACTGCACAATACCACAACAAAAATAAAGCTTTACATTCGTCCTAGCGCGTGGTAAGATTACTTCATGCGATGAGCCTACAAGCAGTGTGAAATATCACTGCCAACCCCTTAAACATCAATGCTTTGTGGAAGGCAGTTTAAGGGCGCTATAAAAGCCAGATGATTTTATCATCTGGCTTTTTTCATGCCTTTATTTAAAGTAAGCCGCACAGTTGCAACCCCTTTTCGATACCATCACTATTATTATCTGTAGTAATAAACTCCGCCTTTTCCTTTAGAGCTGGCACTGCATTCTCCATCGCAATCGCGTGATCTACAACCTCAAACATCTCCAAATCATTCATGCCATCTCCAAACGCATAGGTTGGAACATCCCCAAAATCCATCACTTCAAGCAATTTTGCAATCCCGCGAGCCTTCGAACCACCTGTTGGCACCACATCATTACTAAACGGCGTATTCCTGACAAACTGAAAATATGGAAAGCGATTCGGGAAATAATCATCCCCTTTTTCTAAAAGTAATAATAACATATAGACTGGTTCCTTCAAGTAAAGCGCTACGTCTACTTCTGGTGGTGCCTCACCCAAATACCGATAATGCTTCTCCATCACTTCATTTTGGGCTGTTCCACGAATTTTTGCCTCCGTATAGAAAGCCATTTCCACTCCTTGCGATTTTGCCCCTTGGTGTAGTGTTCTAATCTCCTCGACATCAATCGGATTCGTATAAACTGCTTGTCCATCGTACATAACATACTGACCATTCATCGCAATCACAGAAGTCATTCCTGTTGAAGCTAACACATGCTCAATCTCGCAAAGCGTTCTCCCCGTGGCGATAATTGGCATGATATTCTTTGCCCTCAACGCCTCAAGAGCCATCACAGAACTCTGCGCCACTTCCGAATCACTCATTAATAAAGTTCCATCCAAATCAAAAAAACAAATCGCAGCTGGTTTCAAAAAATCAAATCCCTTCTTCAAACAATGCATGCTTCCACCATAACATAAGTTTGCTCGTCGCGTATGAGAAAAAACTCCGTTGCAGATTGTATCTCATTTTCAAATAAAAAAACGATCCCTATCCATTTTTCTGGACAAGCATCGTTTTTTATTACAAATTAGTATAATAGACATCGCCAATTTTTAGCATTGCACTAATTGTATTGTATTTTTCATCACCGATATGAATTTTTTCTTCTTCCTCTTGATAATGAATCGGCATAGATAAGAGCGTTTCCTTATCCTGTTTAAAATAATGAGTATCCAAACCTAGCTTTTCAGTTATCTTCACTATGTATTTATTGAATTTCGCATTACTTATAACCTTGCCATTCAAAATCGCTTCCGCCGTGCCTTGAGAAAAATTAGTAGCTTTCGCAAAAGAGCGTTTCGTAAAGCCGTTTAACCTTATATATAAATTAATATTCTCTGCAATTCGTTTCTTTTCTAATTTATTCATTATTTTTTTCCTCCCGTAGTGGGTCTGTCTATAATGTTATTATGCCCGAGGAAAATGAGAATAAGATTAAAACTGGGTAGTATTATGGTAATAAATTTGAAAAGTGGGAAACAGCCCGCTTAGCTCCGAAAAAGTTTGGAGCGGCAATGAAAACTTAGGCAACAGAAAATGGAGATGCTCCCGCTTGCTTAACCCTTCAGATAATCCAAAATCCACTGCACGCTATTTTTACCCTGCCTCACACATTCCGAAAGTTCTACACCCTCAAACGACGCACCACCGGCAAAAATTCCTGGATATTCGGCTTGAAACTTTGCGTAAATCGCTTCTTTTCGCTGCACATGTCCAACCGTATATTGTGGTATACTATTTCGCCAACGGGTGATCATCGTGAACTCCGGTGCCTGATTGATCTTCATAATCCGGTTCAAATCGCTCAAAACCGTTTCTTCAATCGCCTTATCGGCAAGCTCTACAATCGATTCCTCTTTTCTACGTCCAAGATAGGCGCGCAGTAATATTTTATCCTCTGGAACAGTATGTGGCCATTTCTTATGAATCCAAGAACACGCCGTCATTGAAAAATCCTCATTCCGTGACACAACAAAGCCGCTTCCCTTAATATCTCGTTCAATCGCATTTTTTGGGAAAATCATCGCGACTGTCGCTACACTTGCAGATGGAATCTCACCAATTTCCTCAAAAATCGCGTCTTCTCCAAACAACGGAATGATTTCATGATACGGCAAAGCGATGAAAATACTGTCTGCCTGAATCTTCTCTTGATTCGATACGGTCAGCTCATAACCATGCGCCTGCTTCGAAATTTTCTGTACACGCTTGCCTTTTTTAATAATTTTAGCAGACAGCTCTCGTTCCAACGCCTCGACGATCGTCATCAAACCATAGCGCATGGTCAAAAAGGTAGACTCCGAACTTTGCTTAGCCGTCGTCTCGTCATACATCGCGCGAATTCCTTTAATCAGACTACCATGACGCCTTTCAATCTCCAAAAATCGCTCACCCGTTGCCTCCGCACTCATCTCATCCAAATCACCCGCATAGATGCCTGACATCAACGGTTCTAAAATATGATCGACCATTTCATCACCAACACGCGCTCGCAAAAACGCACCGAGCGACATATCCTCCTCTTCCACTTGTTGCTTTCCCAAAAATAAGTCTCCGAGCACGCGTAACTTTCCACTTGCCGAGAGTAAGCCACTCTTAAAAAACGGACGGTATCGTGCCGGAATCCCCATAATGGAGCTCTTAGGAATCGCATGCAACCCTTGCTTTGCGAGCACGTAATTCTCTCCCGTCGCGTCCTCCACTAGCTGATCTTTCATACCAAGATCCATCACCAAATCTTGCATTTCTGATTTTCGTCTTAAAAACGAATCCGGTCCGCGCTCAATAATGTAACCATCACGCTTCACCGTCTCGATCTTTCCCCCAACTTTTGTGCCTGCTTCAAGTAAAACCAGTTCGTAATCCAAGCCTTGCTTCTCAAGCTCCCTTTTTAAGTAAAATGTGCTTGATAGTCCTGTAATGCCTCCGCCAATGACAACGATCTTCTTTTTAACCACAGGAAACACTCACCTTTTTATTTAAATTTCTATATATTTACTCCCAATTTTTCCAAACAACTGTGGCTAGTACGTCTAAAAATTCCTTATCATCGTTTGGCATCGGCGGGCGATGATAGACCGCTCCGATCTCATCCGTCACGACTTTACATTCGTAATCATTATCATAAAGCACTTCCAAATGCTCTGCCACAAAGCCAACCGGTGTATAAATAAAGTGTTTGTAGCCGTGCTCCTCAAATAAAGCACGCGTCAAATCTTGAACATCCGGCCCAAGCCAAGGCGTTCCAGTCTTTCCTTCACTCTGCCATCCTAAAGCATAGTGCGGCACATCAACTCGATCAAAAATAAGTTCCGCCGTTTCCGCCAACTGCTCCGGATATGGGTCGCCATGTTCCTTGATTTTCTCTGGTAAACTATGCGCTGAAACCACAAGCACCGCCTGATCTAGTTCCTCTTTTGGAATTGCCACCTCATTAATCCGTTTTGCCCACATGTCGATAAATTTCGGCTCGTCATACCAGCTATCAATCGTCTTAATCGATGGACCACCAATCTCTTCCGTCTTCTTCAAAGCACGGCCATTATATTCTTTCACGCTAAAGCTCGAATAATGTGGCGCCAAAATAATGGAGATTGCTTCCTCGATACCATCATTTTTCATTTCCTGCACCGCGTCCTCAATAAATGGCTCGATATGCTTCAATCCAATATACGTTTTAAATTCAATATCCGATTGCATGCTATTTAGCGTCTCCGCCACCCCGTAGCTTTGCGCCTGTGTAATTTTAGCAAGCGGTGAAAGCCCTCCAATCGCATGATAGCGCGAACGAAGATCATCAATCAATTCCTGACTCGGCGTGCGACCGTGCCGAATATCCGTATAATAACGCTCAATATCCTCATCTTTATACGGCGTACCGTATGCCATTACCAACAATCCAACCTTTTTACTCACTTGTCTCCACCCCTTAGTAAAATTGCACTTCTTTCATGTACAAATGTCGTCAATTCCTTCAACATCTCAGGTGATACTTCTGGAAAAACGCCATGTCCTAAATTGAAAATAAAGCCCGGTTCTTGCGTCCCCTCTTCTAAAATAAGTTCCGCTTGCGCTAAGCATTTATCACGTGCCAAAAGTAGCGACGGATCCAAATTTCCTTGTAATGCCATGCCGCCAGCTCTTGTTCTTGCCTCCATAATCGACATCCGCCAATCTACACCAACAACGTCGACACCGAGATCTTGCCACTCCGGCAACAAATGCGTCGCGCCAACCGCTTGCATAATGACTGGTGTAGCAGGACTGTGTTTTTTAACAGCCCCTACAATTTGCACGATCGCCGGTTTAATATATGTACGGTAATCCGCCGCACTAAGCGCCCCAACCCATGAATCAAAAATTTGCACAGCACTAGCTCCAGCCTTAATTTGCGCTAACAAATAATCCGCCGTCATCACCGCTAGTTTTTGCATCAACAAATGCCATTCAGCCTCATGCGTATACATAAAAGCTTTCGTTTGGTGATAACTCTTAGAAGGGCCACCTTCTATCATATAACTCGCAAGCGTGAACGGTGCACCAGCAAAGCCAATCAACGGTACACTCAGTTGCTCTTCTGTCAATAATCGAATGGTATCTAGCACATACGGTACATGTTGATCTGCTTGAAATAGCGACAACTGTTCCACATCTTTTGCCGTGCGTATCGGGTTGGCAATCACCGGCCCAATTCCACTCTTAATCTCCACATCCACACCCATTCCAGGCAGCGGCGTCATAATATCTTTATACAGAATCGCCGCATCAACACCGTATTGTTCCACAGGAAGACGCGTCACATAAGCACATAGCTCCGGCTGATGCGTGATTTCAAATAATGAGTACTTTTCCTTTAGTTTGCGATACTCTGGCTGTGAGCGCCCTGCTTGCCGCATATACCAAACCGGGATTCTGTCCACAGCTTCTTTTCTAGCGGCACGTAAAAATAAGTCATTCTCCAACTTCTTCATAACAAAACCCCTTCATTGTTCATTAAAGCACATAGAAAACGTGCACACTTTATAATTATTACAATCTACAGCATACCAAAAAACAGACTTAAAAACCAGATAAGTAGCTCCATAACGTTTTATTTTTGCAGAAAGAGGAAAATAGTTGTAGTATCTACTTATGGAATCTATTATCCTTGCACTACATACCATTTTAGAAAGAAGGCTATTATTATGAAATATGCGTATATCACTAGCGGAACCGAACATTATCTTCGTCAAATTCTTTCCGACAATCCGACCCGTGACATCACACTACTACAAAATTTCGGCGACTCCATTTTGCTCGAAGAAACAGCTGAGCCAACCGTTTTCAAAGAAGGAACAGCTTACCGCATCAACCAAAGCTTTGGCGAAATTAAAGGCCATGGGACCGTAACATTTGAGTATTTATACTTACGCTCAGAAGAAATTCCTATTTTCCAGAAATTATACCAATCTATTGCTTTAACATTGCACGAAGCACGTGGTTTACAATGCATGCAACTACTACAATCCAAAACAGAGAACAAATATTTGATCATCACATTTTGGAACAGCGGCGACGACTACCAACACTGGAAAACTGGCGCAGCACACAATAAAATCATGGATCTTATTCGCAGCAATAGTTCACAAAGCGGTTTTTCACATGTGGATGTGTTCCACTTCCCTGAATACTTTCATGATGAGAAATAAAGCCGTTAAAAAATACGTTGTTGAAGCAAGATGTCAACAACGTATTTTTCTTGTTTACTGATATATCTTTTTAACACGATACGGCACATACATAAACGTGAAGACCGCCACAAAGGCCAAATTCACCGCTAGTATAATCACCCCACCAATCGATCCATTCTGTGCAATGCCTACGATACCAAACAGCAATGCTTGCGCCACAAGCAGAATCCGCAAGAAATGGATGAACGAACGCCGTCTGAAATGATCATCAATCGGGTACAGTTTCAACATCACTTGCCCATCAAAATGCCGTAACATCGGGATGAACTGGAATCCGGTCAAATAAATAAACAGCAATGAAAAGATGATATTGAGATAAAATCCTTGAACGAAAACGAGTAACAAGAACGCAATCACCGTTAAGCGTGCATACAGACCCATAAACTCATTCGTCCGCACAAACGTACGGCTCCACAAATAGGCAAATGTTTTTTCTTTCGCATATGGAATCGGGCGATACAAGAAATCCAAGTAGGCACGACGGCGCACGGTTCCTTTTAGATGAGGGACATCGGTAAATAGGTTCGCCAAACGATAAAAGCGATTCATCCGCGCCTCCTCTTTATCGATCAAATATTCCCACTTAATCGTCAGCCCCACCGTTTTGCGTTTCATCCATAGATAGCTTGCAAGTAATACCACAAGCACCACCGGAATCGACCAGATTAAGTTGAATGCCAACACCAAATAAATCAGTGCAGCACTCACGATAATTCGAACAAATAGCCACGTCGTATCCGTATTTTCAAGCTTCATCGTCTCCCACTGGAAATATACATTCCACAGTTTGATCAGAAGCATTACAATCAACAATGGGAAAAATCGTGAAAAACTGAACCCTGTCACCGCAGCATACATCGGCATACACGCAGCTAAAACCAAAATAAAGATATAAATCTGCATCCAAAAACTAGTCGCATTTGCCTTTTTGAAATACTGATCCATTGCTTTTTCTTGGACGATTAAATAAACCGCATCCGGCCGTTTAAGCAACGTATTAATCGTCGTCACCGCAATCGCCGCCGTGAGTAAAATCACCATCAAAGCCACTGCTGGAAAAGCTGGCGTCAACGTCTTCACCCATCCGGAATACGAGTAAACGAAAGCTCCAACACCGATAATCAGCACAAACAGCAGGTGGTCATTCAGCATGTAGCGCATATACCTGCTAACTTCCTCCATATAACTGCCAAAACGCTTCTTAAATAAATCTACCGCATCAAACTTCATCGGCCTGCTCTTCTTCCCTTGTTAATTGTACGTAAATCTCATCAAGCGATGCTCCAGGCATTTCAAAATCGGCTTGCAAATCGGCAAGTGTCCCTTGTGCGCGAATAATTCCGTCATGCAAAATAATGAAGCTATCACAATATTTCTCCGCCGTTGCCAAAATATGCGTCGACATCAATATACTCGCGCCTGTCTCTTTCATCTCCTCAATCCACTGCAATAAAGACTGAATGCCCAGCGGATCGAGCCCAACAAAAGGTTCATCAATGATGTACAAGTTCGGTTCAATCAAAAAAGCCGACATAATCATGACCTTTTGCTTCATCCCTTTCGAAAAATGCGCAGGGAACCAGTTTAACTTTTTCTCCAAGCGGAATTCTTTTAACAGCGGTGTCATACGCGTCTTCAATTCCTCTTCTGTTAGCCCGTAAGCCATCGCGGTCAGTTCCAAATGTTCTTTTAGCGTTAACTCTTCATATAATACGGGCGTTTCTGGAATATAGGCGAACTGCTTTCGATACTCTTCCGTATTTTCCGTTAATGTATGACCATTGATCGTGATCGTGCCTTTTTTCTGTTGCATCAGACCGGTAATATGTTTGATCGTTGTACTTTTACCAGCGCCGTTTAAACCGATAAGACCGACGATTTGACGCTCCTCAATTTCAAAAGAAATATCTTTTAAAACCGGGCGTTTCGTGTAGCCACCAGTTAAGTTATGAACCTCTACTAAAGCCATGTTATCACTCCTATTATCCAACTTATTGAACTAATAATAGCACAGTTGAGACCATTTTTGCCATACATTCACTATTTTTACTTCGTTTCAGACATGCGTTTTGCATACTTTTATGGTACATTAGATACAACGAGAGTTAATTTTTTCGGAGGTGTATCTATCAATGGATGATTGTATTTTCTGCAAAATAGTAAACGGTGAGATTCCTTCTGCTAAGGTTTACGAAGACGACCACGTATATGCTTTCTTAGATTTGGGACAGGTAACAGAGGGTCATACGCTCGTAGTTCCGAAGCAACATGCGCGCAATATTTTTGACTTACCAGAAGACGTGGCCGCCGAAATTTTTAGACGTGTTCCAAAGATTGCTGCGGGTCTGAAAAAAGCCTTGCCGTTAAAGGGACTTAATATTTTGAATAACAATGAAGAAATCGCCTCACAGAGCGTTTTTCATTACCATATTCACCTGATCCCGCGCTATACAAATAAAGATGATTTCGGCTTGAAATGGGCGGACAATGCCAACTGGTATTCGAAAGAGGCCTTCCAAGAACTCGCCGACAAAATTGCCAAAGAAGTCTAAAGGAGTGATTAATATGAATACAAAATCCGTATTACTCGGTATACTTATCGGTGGTATAACAAGCGCTGCAACAGCCATTATTTTAGCACCTAAATCTGGACGCGAACTGCGCCACGACATCGCTTCAAAATCTGGTGAAGCAAGCGTCATTCTGAAAGAACTTGCCTACAACGCGACAGACCTACTACAATCTGTTCAAGTTCTAGGTACAGAAGGCACAACCTTACTAAAAGATTTGTCAACGGACATCAAAGAATCTGTTGCTAACTGGAACGAGGAAATGGAGCCTGAAAAAGCTCGCCTCAAAGATGAAATCAAAGATATGCAAAAAACGATTTCAGATTTAGAAAAAACGCTAAAAAAAGACAAAAAAGAAAACAATTAATATAAAAGGTGCAAACTGTTCTCTCGCAGTCCGTTTGCACTTTTTTTAATTGTAAAAAAAGCTACATTTGTCACATATTATTCACAGCGATATAAATATTCCTGAAAAAGGGTTGAAAAAAAGCGTCACAGGGACTACAATACTAAGGTGATCAGTGAGGCTATTTACGTAAATAATCTTTCTTAATATAAGCAGACTGAGCGTCACATATTTCTTTGTAATGGAGGATTAGTTATCCATGCGTTGTTTAAAGACAATCAATGTGGAACGAAAAGATGAGTATAATCGTGTCTTTTTTAAATCCAGTCTAGTGTCCCTCGCGGTCATGTGCGTTTTATTTTTAATTGAAAATCTGGTTTTTCCAGGGCAGTTTGTCATGATTTTTGAACTACCGACGTTTATCGCCCTGCTCATGCTCTACCCGATCCACAAAGGACTGCATTTACTTGCATTACTGCGATATCGTGATGGCGTACAAATGCGATTTAAGCGCCATTTCTATATATTGCCCTGTTTACAAGTAAGAGTCCGACGCGTCATCCCAAAATGGCGCTACATCGCATCACTGGCATTACCATTTTTTCTGATTTCAGCGGTATTGCTCGTTGTTATGTTTACAACACCCGTACTTCATTCCCCGCTCTTTCTTATTTTGATTGCGGTGCATGTAGGTATGTGCTATCCAGATTTCATGCATACTAGAAAAATTCTCGGAACACCAAAACATACTTTTGTAGAAGATGCTGATCGTGGCTTTTCGGTGCTTGTTTCAGAAGAGTAAGGAGGAATACAGTGTTACTTTACGTCTTGTACACCGTTTTTGGAGTAGTCGCTTTGCTTTCTTTTAATTTGCTAGTTGAGCGGTATGCAACAAAACAAGAGTTCAATCCGAAACAATGTCAATTATTTTATCGTATCGTGAATATCGCTGTACTGCTATTGCTCTTCTCAGCAACGCTTGAAGGAATTGTGCTATCTTGAGCAATAGTGTATGCGACCTAGAACATACAAAATTAGAAATAGATTAGATTTTTGACATTTTACTTTATTATCACCTATTTTGTGGTATGATAAGTATGTAGTTAAGCAGAACTTATTTAAAACTTTGAGGAGCGTGTATTAATTAATGAAGAAGAAATTAGTATTAGGTATGGTATCAATGATGGGTCTATTCAGCTTAGCAGCTTGTGGCAACTCAGCAAACGATGCTGTTGTAGAAACAAAAGCAGGTGACGTAACGCAACAAGAGCTTTACGATGCCATGAAAGCTAAGGTTGGGGATCAATATGTATCTCAACTTGCAATGACTAAAATTTTAGAAGACAAATACAAAGTATCAGATAAAGACATCGATGCAGCATTCCAAACTTTCAAAGATCAATATGGTGATCAACTTTCAACCATGTTGCAACAAAGTGGTTATACGGAGAAAACATTTAAATCTGATTACCTTAAATTCGATCTTCTAAGCACGAAAGCGGCAGAAGCTTCTGTTGATACTAGCGATAAAGCATTAGAAGCATATTACAAAACTTGGCAGCCAAACATCACGGTAGAACACATCTTAGTTGCTGATAAAGCGAAAGCAGATGAGCTTCACAAGAAAGTAACATCTGGTGGTAACTTTGAAGAATTAGCAAAAGCTAACTCTACAGATACAGGTTCTGCTACACAAGGTGGTAAACTAGCTCCATTCGGTCCTGGTAAAATGTTACCTCAATTCGAAAAAGCAGCTTATGCACTTAAAAACAAGGGTGACATCAGCCCAGTTGTTAAAACAGACGCTGGTTACCACATCATCAAAATGTTAGACCACCCAGCAAAAACTACTTTTGATAAAGACAAAGCACAAGTGAAGAAAGACTACTTGGCATCAAAAGTAACTGCTGAAGCAAAAACGGCAGCATTACAAAAACTATACAAAAAAGCTGACGTTAAGATCGATGATAAAGATTTGAAAGATGCGTTTACACAATACGACGGATCTGCAACTGATTCATCTAAATAAGCATGTAAAGAAAGGCATGAAATCTTCACGGATTTCATGCCTTTTTCTTATTTTTGAAGGATTGCGAAATAGTTGTTTTCAGGATCAGCGAAGTTGAAGACGCGGCCCATGTTTGGTATGTCTACAAGTGCGCCAACTGTGATGCCTTTTGCTTTGAAGTCTTCATACATAGCGTCTAGGTTATCGCCATAGAGCAAAATGGATGGTGTTCCTAGGTTCATTTCGGGTTGTGCTTTGGCTACTGCTACCTTGTCTTGGAGGACGAATGTTGTTGCGGCATCTTTTGTCGGTGCGATTTCAATCCAGCGCTCTGCAGCATTTGGTTCGTTCTCAGATTTGATTACAAAACCTACTTTTTCTGTCCAAAATTTTGCTACCGCATCTTGGTCGTTGACGTAAATCATCACTTGTCCGATTTTATTAATCATCATTATTCCCCATTTCTAAAAGTTGTGCATATCAAGTTCGATTGCCTATTTAGTATAACAAGATTTGCAGATGGATTCAAAAATTAAGTGTGGGTCATGCTTTACCAACGGAGCCAAATTCGCGGATTTTGGATTGGACGGTTTGTGTGATAGCTTCGCGCCCTCTTTCTAAGATGATTTGGGGTTCGTGAGTGCTTGGATTGGCCGTGAGTGCTTGACGGGTAGCTGCGAGCCAAGCTTTGTTGGATTCGGTGTTGACGTTGATTTTGGCGTGTCCGAGTGTGATGGCCCGATCAATTTTGGCGGTTGGAATTCCTGATGCGCCGTGGAGGACGAGCGGGATCTCGACGGCTTGCTGGATAGCAGCCATTTCTTGAAAGCCAAGCGTTGGTTCGCCTTGATAATTGCCGTGGACGGAACCTAGTGCTGCGGCTAAGGCATCGATGTGAGTTGCTTGGACAAGGTCGACGCATTCTTCGAGTGAGGCGTAGTGGATATTGCCAATGATGCCGTCTTCATTGCCGCCGACCGTGCCGACTTCTGCTTCGACATTGACGCCGCGCGGGTGGGCGTAATCGGTGACTTCTTTCGTGCATCGGATATTCTCGGCGATTGGGAGTTTAGAGCCATCATACATAACGGAGCTGAATCCGGCATCTACGGCTTGCTTGCAGCGTGTGACGGTGGTTCCATGATCAAGATGAAGTACGACTGGGATCGTGATGTGGTACTCGGTGATTAGCATTTTGACCATGGATGTAATGATTTCGAATCCGCCAAGAAAGTCAACCATGCGATCGGATGCTGCGACGATGACAGGTGACGATTCTTTTTGGGCGGCGATTAAGATACCATGAATCCACGATAAACCGTTGATATTAAATTGTCCGACGGCATATTCTTCGCGATATGCTTTTGTTATGACCTCATTTAGGGATACTAACATGGGTTTTCCTCCTCTTTGTTAAGACGCAGAATCCACGAGTGTTTGCGTGCCACTCGTGGATTTTTTTATATATTGAAATGTTTCGATATGACGCTGACAGTGGTTTCTTTCGCTTTTTGAATGGTTTCTTCGGGCGTTAATTTGTAATACTCTGGTCGGAAAAGTTCCACGGAAACAACGTCTCTATAACCGATTTTTTTAAGGGTTGCGATATGGGCATCGAGATCAATCGTGCCGTGACCTGGCCAAACGCGATCATCGTCTGTAAGAAGCCCAATTTGGAAATCTTCGGTATCATCGATATGGAAGAGGAAGATTTTCGAGCCATCTGCATTTTTTAGATCCTCGATATTAGAACCCATCGCATGGAAATGGAAGGAGTCAAAAACGAGACCGACATTATCACGATCGACGGTTTGCACGATGTCATAGGCATCTCGGAAGGTATTCACCGTGCACTCTGGATGACCGATGAATTCAACAGCAATCTTGACGCCATGTGGTTTCGCGATATCGGACAGTTCTTCAAGTACCGCGATGCTATTCGCTTTAATATCTTTTTTCAAAATTTTATCGGTCGTGACAAGTGGAACTGCAACGACGTATTTAGCGCCAATTTTATCACAGACGGTCATCATTTCTTGGAATTCCTGAATGATAGCGTCATGCCCTTCTTTATCGCGATTGTTGAAAAACTCGAGCGCGTTTAGAGCCAATGGTTTTATGTGATGTGCCCTGAAATAGTCTGCAAGATCGTCCAATGTGTGTGTTTCTAAGTATTCTGGTAACTTATCGGTCGTTCGAATCTCGATATAATCGTAGCCGTGTGCCTCGCAGATTTCTAAATCCTTCTCCAAATTGGAGTTTTCAAGTGTGGTTGCTTCGTTAAAACATAACTTCATCGTTGTGTTCCCTCTTTTCTTTTTTAGCTCAGGCCTAGACCTTTTTTCATCGTTTGGAGCATGAAATCACTGGATTCTTCGGCTTTATCTGCCCAAGCAAAAACGGCATTTGTCGCAATTCCGTCGAATTTCATCTCACGCATTTTACGGAAAATCGTCTCGAAATCGACTTCGCCTTGCCCAATATTGAGATGTTGGTGAATCGTTACTTCGGCGTCGGGCGGGTTCACAATGTAGCGCAAGCCGTAAGCCGCTTTATGGTTAAACGTATCGGCGAACAGGACTTGGTCGAGTAGGTCGCCTGCCTCATCTAGCATTTTTTCAACATCACCAATGCCATCATCGTAAAAGAACGTGTGGGCCGTCGAGTATACAAGTTTAATCCAATCTTTATCCAATGCGCGAATCATATTGATAGCACCTGTATTCGTCTCGATAAAATCAAGCGGATGCGCCTGTAAATTTAGCCGTACGCCTTCTTTTTCGAAAACGGGCATCAACTCATCCATAGACTTCACGAATTTCTCTTCGCAAACGACAGGATTGTATTTCGTCCCGCTGAACTCACTGTTCATAATATCTACATCTAATTCGACCGCGATTTCGATGGCGCGTTTCCAATTCCGAACCGCAGCCACGCGACGCGCTTCATCCGGTCCTGCCCAGTTGTAAAGCGGTAACAAAGATGATATTTCTAGACCTGTATCTCGTAAGCATTTTTTCACGAGTTTTATTTTGGCTTTATCGACTTTCGGATATTTATAAAAAGGACAAAAATCCTCGCGTGGACTCAACTCGATGTATTTATAACCAAGCTTAGCAGTTTTGTAAATCATTTGTTCAATGCTCATACTATCGCGAAACATGCTTGGATCAAGCGCTAACTTCATTCTTTCTCGCCCCTTCTTCGTAGAATGCTGGTCGTTCATCAAGTTCGATCGGCTCCGTCACACCAGATTCTTGCGCTTTGACACAAGCTGCAGCGGTTACCGAGGCCACGTAGCCATCCCACGATGTTGGACCTTGTGGCGCCCCATTTTTACGAATCGAATCGATGAAGTCTTGAATCTCGGCATCATACGCATCTAGGAATCGGTCTTTCCAATCCATCAAAATATCTTGGCTCAACTTGCCACTTTTACGCGTCACAATATTCGAGAACTCCGGCAATTTCACGATGCCTTCTTCGCCGATCACTTCGCACTGAATATCGTAGCCGTACTGACAATTCACGAAAATCTCTGCCGTAATCGAGATGCCGCCTTTCGTTTCGATCATCACGATTTGTGGATCGCGTAAATGCGACAACGCGTGCTTCGTTTTCCTCGGATACATGACTTGAACGCTCGCATAATCGTCATCCACAAGCCAATGTAAAACGTCAATTTCGTGGATCAGTGTGTCCGTAATCGCCATATCGGTCGAATACGTTTCTGGTACGGTTGGATTACGATGGGCACAACGAATCATCAGTGGCTCACCGATTTCATTCGCATCAATCGCCTCTTTCAATTTGACGTAACCATGATCGTATCGCCGCATAAAACCCACTTGGACAAGTCGCTTCCCGTATTTCATTTCAGCATCGACAATCCGACGCGCGCCTTCTGCCGTTGTTGCTAGCGGTTTTTCACAGAAGATATACTTTCCAGCTTCAATTCCTGCGAGCACGCTTTCCTCATGTGCTGGTCCCCAACTGGAAACAAGAATCGCATCGACGTCTTTTGCCGCGATTAGCGCTTTATCATCTGGATACACGTTTGCGTCTAGGTTGAAATTTTCAATGGCTTGCTGGGCTGCCGCTTGGTTGACATCGGTGACAGCAACGACCTCTGCACCTGCTAGTGTTTGGCTAATCCGTTTAATATGTTCGCGCCCAATCGCGCCTGTTCCTATAACTCCAAATCGTACATTCATCTTTTTTTCCTCCAATTCTCTGCTTTATAACGCTTTCATTATTTAAATTTGATATAGTTTCGGAAGTAGTATTCAATCTGCTCGAGCGTGTGCCCTTTTGTTTCGGGTAAGTATCTTTTGACGAAAAGAATTGCGAAGACACCAAGTATTGCGAACATGAAGAAAGTGATGGATAGCCCCACGTTTGCTAGTAAGATCGGAAATGAAAAGCCGACTAGGAAGTTCGTAATCCAGAGGCAAAATACGGTTGTTCCCATCCCAATGCCGCGCAATCGTTGCGGGAAAATTTCAGAGAGCATGAGCCACGTAACCGGTGAGATCGCGCCTTGTTGGAACGCAAGAAAAGTGACGGTTAAACTCAGTACCACATATGGTAGCGCAGTCGTGCCTTGTAATAACATCGATAAAATACCGATCAAAAGCAGTGCGCAAGTTGTGCCGATGAGCCCTGTAATCAACATTGGTCGCCGCCCGACTTTTCCGAGTAAGTAAATACCGACGAAAGTCGCGAGCACAGAGATAACACCGTTTGCAATATTTCCAATTAATGCAGCTTCGGTTCCAAAACCCGCATCACGCAAGATTTCAGTTCCGTAATACATGATCGAGTTGACACCAGTGATTTGCTGGACAACCGCAATTCCGATCCCAATAAAGAGGATTCGCCGTACCCAAGTGACGCTCAAATCTTGAAATGTTGCTTTTTCGATTTCTTGTTCGGCGGCAATGTTGTCTTTAATTTCTGTGAGTTCCTTATTAGCTTCATTTTGTTCGCGAATTTGTTGTAGTACGCGCAAAGCATCGCCAATTTTGCCTTTAGAAGCGAGCCAACGCGGACTTTCTGGTAAAATTAGCATTCCGAACCAAAGAATCACGGCTGGAATCGTTGCGATAACTAACATGTAGCGCCACACGTTGCCGTCTTCACCTAATGTTGTTCCGATGACGGCATTGAATGTGAACGCCAATAACTGCCCGGTCACAATCATTAATTCATTTTGTGTTACCATCCGTCCACGTCTATGCGCAGGAGACATTTCTGCTAAGTATGTCGGTACGGTTACGGAAGCCCCGCCGACTGCAAGCCCTAATAAGACTCGAAAAATAACCATGACAGCCATGCTAGGTGCAAATGTACAACCAAGTGTTGCCACGAAAAAAATGACAGCTAGTGTCAAAAGATTGCGTCTACGTCCACTCCGATCCGACAATCGCCCACCAAATATCGCGCCGAATGCAGCTCCAAATAGGAGCGAACTCGCGACAATACCTTCTCCAGCAGGCGTCAAATTGAGTTGCCCTGCCTGTGACATGTAGGGCAAGGCTCCATTGATAACCCCCGTATCGTAACCGAATAGCAAACCACCAAAAGTCGAAATAATCGTGATTAAGCGTAAATAAGCTTTCGGCGTTCGCTTATTCGCCGGTGCCTGTTCTAAAACCAACTCTGGACCGTCTTGTTCTGGACTTTTCATAGCGATCGCTCCCCTACTCTAGCTTGTAGCAAGTTTTCATCAATGTATTTTCTGGCCATTAAGGCGTATTCTAACGGATTCGCAATCGCGGGATCTTGTTCCGCCTCCACAACAATCCAACCGCTATATTCTGCAGCCAATAAGCGCTGATACACTTCATAAAAATCAATGCAACCATCGCCTGGCACCGTAAACATCCCTTTTAAAAAGGATTGCAGGAAGGACAGCTGCTCTTTTTCACAGGCAATCATCACGTCTTTTCTGACATCTTTGAAATGAATGTGCGCAATGCGGCCGAAATGCTTTTCAAGAAGTGCCATATAATCTCCTTCTGCCACATAAATATGACCAGTATCATAAAGCAAGTGCACCCGCGTAGGATCCGTCCCAGCCATCAGTTGATCTATCTCAGCAACCGTTTCGACACCCGTTCCTAAATGATGGTGATAGACAAGCTTCAAATTATGCACGTTAGCAATCTCACCAAGCTGGTTGAGCCCCTCGCACAGAAGTTCCCATTCTCGCGCAGTAAAATATGGTTTCTCCGTAAATACATTCTTGGTTAGCCCTTGAATGCTATACGTTTGCTCCGAAACAACTGCCACATTTGCATTCACTTTTTGCAAGTAGGCACAGTGCTTCGTGAATGCCTGTTTTGCCGACTCCACACCATCTCGAATGATAAAACTGCTAAACCATTGCCCCGCGACTCTTAACTGACGAAGCGCTAGTTCCTTATTTAAAATGTCCGCCGCGGGAAAAAATCCTCCGACTTCTGTTCCTTCAAATCCAGCGACTACGATATCGCTCAGTAGATGCTGCAACGTGTTTCCTGCTCCAATTTCTGGTATATCATCGTTGCGCCAGCCAATCGGCGCGATTCCCCATGTGATCATGAGCAAATACCCCCTGTGGTCCTAGTATTTTTTAGCTTTCTCCAATTTTTTTGCAATTGCCTCATGCGCTTTTTGGATACTCTCTTTCGTGGAAACTTCTGAAACGCCAACGTGCCACCATGCATCATAGCCATCCGACATCGTTTTCGGTAAAACTTTCATTTCGATTAGCGTGGAAACCGTTTGCTTTTTGGCATCTTCTAGTGCAGCTTTTAGTTCTGGAATCGTGTTTGCTCGGTATGTTTTTGCGCCATACCCTTCTGCAACTTTGGCGTAATCAATGTTCATAATTTGATTATCTGCCGTTCTGAACTCACAAAAATAACTATCGCTACCGTGCTCCATTTGCAGGTTGTTAATACAGCCAAAACCAGCGTTATCGAACAGCAAAATATTAATTTTATGGTTATATTGCAGTGCCGTGATAAACTCCGAATGTAGCATGAGAAAGCTACCATCTCCTGCCATTGCGTAAACTTCTTGATTTGGCGCCGCTAATTTTGCACCGAGTGAACCGGAAATTTCATACCCCATGCAGGAATAACCGTATTCGAGATGGAACGTATTTGGCACGTGTGGATTCCAAATTCGTTGCAAATCGCCTGGTAACGAACCAGCTGCCCCAACCACAATACTATCTTCGGCAACCGTCTCATTAATCGCGAGAAAAGCCGCTGTTTGTGAGAGCTCCGTATTGAGAGCATCTGCATATTCATTCAACGTTTCTTGAGCGAATTGGTTCTTGATTTCTGGGTTAAAGTTAGCGCGATCAAACCTCACATTTGCTAAGCGATTCCGTTCTATGAGCCATGTAGCTTTGAGCTTTTCAAGTTCCTCACCATATGACGTTTCGTAGTCTCCTAGGCGTTCAGCAAGCCCTTCAAGTGTTATTTTTGCATCTGCGACGACTTGAAATGCATCGAGTTTGTAGGCTTGAGGACGGCTAATATTAATGTTTAAAAAGCGCGTTTTATCCCAGTTGAAAGCCGTTTTAGAAGAGGTCGTGAAGTCCGTGTAACGCGTGCCGACGCCGATCACCAAATCCGCCGTGCGAATCACTGCGTTTGCTGCGCTCGTGCCGAGAATCCCCGTCCCGCCTAGATTATTTTTAAATTGACATTCGACCGTTGACTTCCCTGCATGCGTCTCCACAAGCGGAATATTGTGCTGTTCGGAAATCGCGATCAACGCCTCACGTGCCTCTGAATACTTGGCACCACCGCCAACAATAATGACTGGGCGTTTACTTTCCTTGATTCGTGCCACCGCCCCGCTAAGCTCGCGATCACTTGGCATTTTTCGGTCCATATAGTGAATCCGTTTCTCAAAAAAAGCCTCATCATAGTCATACGCTTCGCCTTCTGCATCCTGCGAAATACAGATCGCTACCGGCCCAGCCGTCGCAGGATTTGTCATCACTTCAAACGCCCGCAGTAAACTACTCATCAACTGCTCCGGACGCGTAATCCGGTCCCAATATCGCGAAACTGGCTTGAGCGCATCATTCGTCGTCACCGCCGCACTATAATCCTGCTCTAACTGCTGCAAAACCGGATCAGGTTGACGCGACGCAAACGTATCTGCCGGCAAAAGCAAAACTGGAATATTATTCGCAAAAGCCGTCCCAGCCGCCGCAACAAGATTCGCTGCTCCCGGCCCAGCCGATGTCGAGACTGCATAAATTTTCTTCCTCAAATTCTGTTTCGCAAAAGCAATCGCCGCATGCGTCATGCCCTGCTCATTCTTGCCCTGAATCACCTTCAAATGCCCCGGATCTTCTTCGAGTGCTTGCCCAATCCCGAGCACATTCCCGTGCCCAAAAACTTGAAACATCCCTTCCACAAATGGCGTAATATGTCCATCAATCGCGACATACTGCTGATTTATAAATTTTATCAAAGCTTGCGCCGTTGTTAGGCGAATCGTTCCCATACCTCATTCCACCTCCTCTTTTAAACTTGTGCTGCAATCAAATCTTCAATTTCTAAAACGGTTGGCATTGCTTCTGATGAGCTGTGTTTGCTAACGACAATCGAGGCCGAAGCACTTCCGAATTTTAGCGCGGTTTCAATCGATTCACCTGTGATAAGCGCATACAAGAACGCCGACGCATAGGAATCTCCCGCACCAAAAGTTTTCAAAACCTTCGTCATGTAGGCCTTACCTCGGAATACTTCACCCGATTTCGTGTATGCAAAAGAGCCCTCGACGCCGTGTTTAATCACAATCAGTTCTGGCGTATGCCGGAAAAGTGCTGCAACCGTCGCTGTGTTTTCACCGTCATCCCTATTTTCTAGCATATCGAATTCGTCACGCGTACCAATAACAATATTCGCCTGTTCCGCGACTAATTGATAATAAACCGCCGTTTCCTCCGCTGATTTCCACGTATAGGGACGATAATCGAGTTCAAAAACAATCGTTACATCGTGCTTTCGCGCCAATTGCACCGACTTTAAAATCGCTTCCCGCGACGGGCTTTGCGACAACGCCGTACCCGAAATCACGAGCGCTTTTGTTTTCTTCAAATAAGCCTCATTAATCTCGTTCGGCTCCAAATAAAGATCCGCCACTTGATCCCGATACATTAAAATACTGCATTCCTCCGGGCTTTTAATCTCCGTAAAGGCAAGCCCCGTCTTGTGTCCATCCTGATCCGTCACCATTTGTGATGTATCCACACCAACATCACGCATATACTGCTCAATAAAACGACCATGCTGATCATCCGGAATTTTGCCGATAAAACCGACCTTCAGTCCTAATTTGGCCGTCCCAATCACGATATTCGCAGGCGAACCACCTACATATTTTGAAAAAGTCATCGTCTCTTCCATCGGACGATTATACTCCACCGCGTTCAAATCGATACAAGCCCGCCCAACCGCGATCACATCATATTTTTTCGTTTCATCAAATGGATATTTCATTCCGCAACATTCCTCCTTATTTTCGATCCAAAATCCACGCATGCGCTGGGTCGTTATGAAAATTCCACGTCCGCGTTGGCCCAGCCATCACATTCAAATAGTATGATGTATACCCATCAGGCACACCAACTGGATGATAACCCACCGGAACTAGTACCACATCGCGATTTTCTACAGTCATCGTCTCGTCAATCGACCGATCATCCGTATACACCCGTTGAAAAACAAAGCCCTGCGCTGGATTCATCTCATGATAATACGACTCCTCCAAAAATGACTCCGCCGGTAAATTGTCCTGATCATGCTTATGTGGCGGATAACTCGACCAATTGCCACCTTCCGTATAAACCTCCACGACTAACAAACTATTCGCTGTATCAACCGAATCCGGTAAAATATTGTGCACCGTCCGCTGATTATTATACTTGCCACGTTGCTCCATTCCATTTGCTTCAGCCGGAATCAGCATCGTCTTCAACTGCTTATCAGAAGGCGCATAGCATAACCCCACACGCGCATCATCTGACTCCGCTATCACCCGAAATGATCGGTCATTCGAAATATACACACTATCCGTCGGAATCCGCTCAAACACACTCGCCCGCCGTCCAATATTCAAAAATGTCTGCTCCAAATCAGTCACTGTAATCCGTCCAGTCAAGGCAACGACACACACTTCCAGCTTCCCCAGCGACTCCTCATATGTTTCTCCTTTTGCCAAATCTAGCATCTTAAAACCAACATAGTCAAGCGGTGAATTCCCATCACCAAGCCTCACATCTTGCACAACTTGTTCCCCTACTTTCGGCTTCCGAAGTAAATTTCCCATCCTTCCAACATCTCCTCTAGTCTTCAAAATTCGGTTTCGGATACCGCGCCGTTACGACTTTTTTACGCGTATAAAAATCGACACTATCCTTCCCGTTCGCGTGCAACGTCCCAAAAAACGATGATTTCCAGCCCGAGAAAGGGAAAAACGCCATCGGAGCAGGTACACCTAGGTTCACGCCAAGCATTCCCGCATCTATGTTCTCCCGGAAATACCGAATCGCCGACGCATTCGTCGAAAACAAACAAGCACCATTGGCAAATTCAGACTCGTTCGCAATTTGGATTCCCTCTTTCAAGTTTTTCACCCGAATCACCGATAATACCGGCGCAAAAATTTCATCCTTCCAAATCGTCATATCCGTCGTAACTCCGTCAAAGATCGTTGGTCCCACAAAATAACCGTCATCTAGCCCGTCACTTCTGCCGTCATAAACAAGGTTTGCCCCTTCCGCAATGCCCTTCTCAATATAAGCAAGCGTCCGCTCTTTGTTCTCCGCCCGAATCACCGGACCCAGGAAAACGCCGTCATCCATGCCGTTCCCAATCTTGATCTGACTCGCACGTTCCGTCAGTTTCGCCATAAATTCATCCGCAATCGCCTCTTCCACCGTTACAACCGCACACGCCATACACCGTTCCCCAGCAGAACCAAACGCCGCAGCAATAATGTTCGTTAGCGCATCATCAAGGTCCGCATCCGCAAGCACGATCGTATGGTTTTTCGCACCGGTCAGCGCCTGAACTCGCTTCAAGTTCTCGCTTCCTTTTTTAAAAACGTACTCTCCAACCGGCTTCGAGCCAACAAACGAAACCGCTTTAATTTCCGGATGTTCCAAAATCCCGTTGACCACATCATGCGCCCCGTAAACCACATTGAAGACCCCATCCGGCAATCCCGCTTCCGTAAACAGTTCGACAATTTTCTCCGTCAAAAGCGGCGTCCGTTCCGAAGGCTTCAAAATAAACGTATTCCCAACCGCAATCGCCATCGGGAACATCCAACAAGGCACCATCATCGGGAAGTTAAATGGAGCAATCCCACCAACGACACCAATCGGATAACGATAGTTTGTCGCCTCAACATCCGTCGCAATCGAAGCAAGCGAATCCCCCATCATCAGCGTCGGTGCCCCGGCCGCAAACTCCACATTTTCAATCCCACGTTGCACCTCACCAAGCGCCTCCGTCAAATTCTTCCCATTCTCAATCGTAATCAGGCGCGCCAACTCTTCCTTATTCTGGCGTAGTAACTGCTGATAATTAAATAAAATTCGCGCCCGTCTAGGAACCGCAATATTCCGCCATTTCTTAAAAGCCGTTGCTGCTACATCCGCCGCATAATCAAAATCCGCACGCGTCGAAATCGGTACTAATGCCACAACTTCCTTCGTTGCCGGATTAATCACATCCTCATAAGCCGCCGTCTCGCTAGCTACCCACTCCCCATTAATAAAATTTTTCAACTTTCTAACCTCTGTCATTCCGTTTCCTCCTCGTATATAAACGCTTTCATAATTCCCAACCTCGTAAAATCTAGCAAAGCACCGGAAGATAACCGTTCAAAAGTTATCTTTTGGTCATATCTTGATTACATTCTATACTTCCAATGAGTAAATGTCAATCTGTAATTTCCAATTATAAATCAAAACATAGCCAAAACTTTTTAAATTTGCTATATAAAACAAGATAACCACCTATTTTTGTTACATGTTGATTAACTTTTGAATATGTGTTAAAATTTAGGCAAGTTATTGATGGATAGGAGAATGAGCAAATGAAGGAGAAGCGACTACAATTAGTAGAAGAATTCATACACGAAAAAGGCACAACATCACTAGACGAATTATGTGAGCATTTTGACGTCTCAAAGAACACCATTCGTCGCGATATTAACAAAATCCTCGAAAATGGCACAATTCAAAAAGTGTATGGTGGGGTCAGAACGACATCAGAACGGCTGATTCCATTTGAAAATCGCGACCATGCAAACCAAGAAGAAAAACAAATCATCGGTGAAATTGCCGCCACATATGTAGAAGAAGATGAGATTATCTTCATTGATTCCGGTACGACAACGCGTAATATGATGGCGTTTTTGCCTAGGAATATCAATGTGACACTTTTAACAAATAATTTGGATGTGATTAACGCCGCAGCAACGATGGAAAACATTAACTTAATCATCATTGGTAATAACTACAAACGCAAAACCAAGTCCTTTGTTGGCACAGATGACTCAAATACGATCGAGAAATACAATGTCAATAAAGCATTCATGGCAGCAACAGGTGTCTCCATTGCCCACGGTTTGACGAATTCAGACCTTCTGGAATATGAGATAAAAAAACGAATCGTTGCAAAAGCGGAAAAAGTCTTTCTACTTGCCGACCATTCCAAATATGAAAAATCCACCCTGCTCACCTACTGCGCACTAGAAGAAGTAAGTGTGATTGTTACATCACAACCACTATCCGAAGAATACAGAGCCTTTTGCGGGCAAAATAATGTTGGGATCGCGAGTAAATAATCTGAAATTAGAGGAGTTTTGAAAATGCCATTATTGCGCTTTGATTTGATAAAAGGACGCAAACCTGAGGAGATTAAAAAGCTTGTGGATACGGCACATGAAGCGATGGTAGAAGCGTTTGAAGTGCCTTCGAGTGATCGATACCAAATCATCCACCAACATGAACCTTACGAAATGATCATAGAAGATACCGGACTCGGATTCACACGTACAAAAAGCTTTGTCTTACTGAGCATTGTGAGCAAAAAGCGTACTAGCGAACAAAAACAACGGCTGTACGCCCTAACAGCAGAACGACTAGACTTGATCTGCGGGATTACCTCCACCGATTTGATGATTTCGATTACAGAGAATGACAATGACGATTGGAGCTTCGGATTGGGAGAAGCCCAGTTCCTCACCGGGAAATTGTAAATAAAACAGTGATTCTTCCGCCTAACAAAAGCAGAAGAATCACTGTTTTATCGTTAAATATTAAACTTTTATGTCTTATCTAATTTCTTTTATAACAAAGACAATATTTTCAGTATTAATCAAACGTTAAGGTTTTCTTTCTTTTTTCTATAGATTATCTTTAATTTTGTAACGTAAAGTGGATTTTGTAATAAAATAGACATGGGAGGTAATGAAAATGAATCTTAAAAAAATGCTAGTAGGCCTAACGTTTATTATTGCAATGTCCACTTTAGTAGCCTGTGATACACCGAATGCTTCCAGTAAAGACGAGACAAATCCAGAAAAAACGGAAAAAGCTGCCGCATCCCTAAAATCAGACCTTCAAAAACTAGAAAAAAAATACGGTGCAACATTAGGAGTCCATGGTATCGATACCGCTTCCAACAAAACAATTGGCTATAACGACCAGGAAAGATTCGCCTATTGCTCTAGTTTCAAAGCCATCGCTGGTGGTATTTTACTTAAAAATTTAACACTTGAACAATTGAATAAACGCATCCATTTCAAAAAAGAAGACTTAATCGATCATTCACCCATTACAGAAAAACATACGGAAGACGGTATGACCCTAAAGGAAATTATCAATGCAGCTATGACTTACAGCGATAATACCGCAGCCAATCTAATGCTCCATGAATTAGGTGGACCTAAAGCCTATCAAAAAGAGTTGGTAAAAATAGGAGATACGGTCACGCAATCCGATCGATATGAACCAGAGCTAAACTCGGCTGTACCAGGAGACAAACGGGATACAACAACGCCAAAAGCAATGGCGAAAAACCTGGCGTTTCTAGTGAAGAAGGGAAACATGCCAACAGATAACTTCAACTATTTCAAGCAAACGCTGATTGATAATACAACAGGAGATAAACTAATTCGTGCTGGTGTTCCAGAAGGCTATATTGTTGGTGATAAGACCGGATCAGGTTCATATGGTACACGAAACGATATCGCAGTGATTTATCCAAAAGATAAAGACACAAAACCACTAGTTTGGGTTATCTACTCTAAAAAAGATAAGGAAGACGCGGAGTATGACGACCAATTGATAGCAGATGCAGCGAAGGTACTTAGTAAGTATTTTGCATTGTAAAACTAGGAAAGAACACTTGTTGATTTTTCAGATCAACAAGTGTTCTTTTTTGTAGTGGTGCATATTTTCAGATTGTGCCTGCGGAAAGACTTTGTTGTGGCTCTTACGAAGCGTACTCTGCTGAGTTAGAGCCACAATATGCATAGGAACCGTAGGTGAGTATGTAATCCACCAGCGGCTCTTATGACGCCCATCCTCGAATTTATTAGCGAAACTAGCTAAGAAGCAGAGAATACAGAGAGCCACAATATGCATAGGAACCGTAGGTGAGTATGTAATCCACCAGCGGCTCTTATGACGCCCATCCTCGAATTT